>CAMWMM010000287.1 GCA_947175285.1 uncultured Lachnospiraceae bacterium | reverse complement strand
AGAATATTGCAAACCTTATCATGCAGTCTCTGCTGCCCGTGATGAATATATTCTTCATTTTATTTTGTCGGGTGAGGGATTTTATTCGGCAAACGGAAGCACATGGTATCTTAGTCCCGGTCAGATGTTCTTAGTCTATCCCAATGAGCCTGTTGTTTATTGTGCAGATGTAAACAACCCCTGGGCTTATGTATGGATTGGATTCAAGGGCATAAGAGTTGATACCATATTAAAGAATTGTGGTTTCTCCAAAAACCATCTAACGCTTCCTGCCCCTGCTCCCGATGAGTATATGAACTGTTTCGATGATTTATTCGAGCATAGGGAGACCGGCTTTTCCGATGATCTTTACCGTGAGTCCATTCTGCTGAAACTGTTTGCTATCCTTGCCAGGCATCATGCCTTGCATACGTGGAAAGACAATTATGTGGAAACCGGATATAGCGATAACACTTATGTAAACCACGCGATTGATTATATTAAAAAAATGTATATGCAGGGAATCAGTGTATCCGACATCGCTGACAGCATCGGCATCAGCCGTGCTCATCTGAACCATGTATTCCAGAAAGAACTTAATATTTCCATTCAGAACTTTTTAATAGACTTCCGTATGCATAAATCCGCCAATCTTCTTGTCAGCACTACAATGTCCATTAAAGAGATATCAAGTCAGGTTGGCTATAACGACCAGCTTGTGTTTTCCAAAGCGTTTAAAAAGAAATTTGGGGTAAGTCCGAAAAGTTACCGGATGAATCAAAAAAAATAGCGGGGAAATCCCCCGCCGTTCGGTGGACCAGGGTCTTTCGACCAGCCCAATCAGCGATACCACTAATTTATTTTTTTACCAATAAATACCCTCATATGCGTATGCATGTGCAAAGTCATAATTTCTAGTTTGGTCTCCCTCCGGTTCAAATTGTTTTCCTTGTAAAATACAATATCGCCAACTGTGCGCGCCGTCATATAAGTCTTCATCAACATTCGCTGAAATAACTAATACCTCCAGATTGCAGGTATCACCTGTCTCACTTTGCATTGCCTGTATTATTTCAAGGACTCTGTCCTGCACTGCCTTTTCACGAATTGCTTTTTCCTCTTCGGACAACTCCAAATCATCGATGACTAAATCGAAGGTAACTTTCATCGGATAATGCTCATAAATCTCTTCATAATTTAATTCCGAAAGACGAAGCATCGTATCTCTATCCCTATAAGCGGCTAACAACTGTTCCTTATATTCTTGATTACCTGCCTTAACTCTGTCATACTCTTCTTTTTCATCCATCGTAAAACCACTTGCCCCAACACCGATAGAAACCGAACAATAAGTGCTTCGTATCAATTCATCAAAAGTTCCTTCGTCAAAATAATCATTCAGATATTTTTGCTCATAATATTGCTTCAAATGTTTTGGCAACCATGAATATTGCAAGGATTCCAAACTTTTTCTATTGTCTATCGTCTGTGTAAATGTCTCTCCCCTCCAATCATGGTAAGTGACTTCCCATGTGTCATATTGTAAAGTGGGCGCAGTATACCCACAACTGCAGTCAACCCCTTCTTTGAAAACAGTGTTCTTTTCCCCAATCTCACAATCCTCCCCGAAAATAATCCGAAGTTCTTCCGCATAAATCTGGGGATAATCCTCTGCATACACCTCTACCTTCTCCTGCTTATGATTATGAAAATATGAAATAATTCCGTCCGCTGCAATCACGGCAACAAAAAATATGATTGCCTTGACCAATTGCTTTCTATATATTTTACGATATCCGTTTCTCTTCGGTTTACTTTTTTGTTCCCTGACATCACACATGTATCTTTTCTCCTATTGTAATTTAGCAACAAACAATTGACTTATATTCTATAATATCATATGATTGAAAAAATATAAAGAAAGGCAGGCGCAGCACCAATGGATACGATTTATCAATTAACAAGACGCATGATTACATATGAAAAAGGCTGTCCAAGACGGATTCAGCACTTTATCAAGGTTCACAGCTTTGCGAAAAACATCGGCATCGGTGAAAAACTGGATGAGAAAACTCTATATACACTGGAAATCGCCGCGATTGTGCATGATATCGGGATTCTTCCCGCAGAAGAAAAATATGGAAGCTGCGAAGGAAAACTACAGGAGAAAGAAGGACCTGCTCCCGCAAGAGAGATGCTCTCATCACTTGCCATTGCACCTGACATCATCGACCGGGTCTGCTATCTGGTAGCCCACCATCACACCTATGAAAATGTAGACGGCATCGACTACCGCATCCTCTTGGAAGCGGACGCTCTGGTCAATCTCTATGAAGATAATTCGCCGCAGAGTGCAATAGATGCAATGCTGAAAAATGTTTTCTGTACAGAAACCGGAACGCAGATTTGTAATGAAATGTTTTTAAAAAACTGACGCTATTATTCACTCCGAACCGCCTCGTACACTGGGCGGTTTACTTTATCTGGGAAAATAATGAAAACAAGTATGCTTATAATTGATATCATCCCGATAAAAACGGCAGCCACGCGGTATGGCACAAACTGCCCAAGCGCTCCTGCCAGAAATTGAAACAGTACGCCCCCTATGGCGAACAATACGTCAAAAAATGCATTTACCCTTGCCCGCATCTGCTCCGGTAAATAAGATTGTACGGCAGTTTCCCGAATCGTCGCGCTCGATATGCCAAGTCCTCCACAGACAAAGCGGCTTATCAGCATCGCCGGATATGGAAGAAAAAGAATTATCATATCCACCGCACTGTAAAAAAGATAGACAAATTTGGTAAAGGGATATCGTTTTTTTACCGGAATCTCTTTTTTATATTGTAAAAGTCCCCCAAATACTCTTCCTATCATCTCGGAACTAATTAAAAAACCAAGCATCGTTACCGTAAGAAGCGGCTGCGTCTGGTAATATGCCTGCGTAATCAGTCCCATTCCCTCTGACGTTCCCTGCATGACGCCCATATTCATATAAATATTCCGGATTCCTTTTTCCTTTTTCAGATAGACAAATCCCTCCCGTATATCGTTACCATACCGACGCAACGTATAATTTTCCTTTCCGGTTTTCCGCTTCTCCCTGATATTACTTTCCACGAAAACAGAAACCACTGTTATACCGGTTACAATGAAGAAAATATTCTGCATTGCCATTTTTTCATATAGAAATGCCGCCACCGGAGACATAGCAATAGTGACAATCGGATAGAGCATCGAGCTGACTGCATACCCTTTCTGTTCCAGACCGCATGGGATTAAATCGGGATACCACGACGAATAGGCAAGCCTGTAAAAAACCGATATCGTTCCTACTGCAAGCGTGAATACAAGATACAGTCCGAACACAAATTCGTGGGCTCCAATCCATACTCCCATCACTGCATAAAGAATGGCAAGCAGCGCGTCCAATCCTACAATCCACCTCTTTTTTCCGCCTTTATCAATAAGCGGTGCGACAAGTACCGGAAACAGGACATCCGGCAGCATTCCGCAGACCATAACAAGCGCCGAAAGGAATGTTGAGCGTGTTTCATCAAATACAAGCAGACTGATGGGCAGATTCATTGCCTCGCCGCCTATCGCGGATAAAACGGTTGCCGCTGTAATACAGGAAAAATCTTTTGTCCAGAGTTTCTTTTTCATGATTCCACTCCCCAAGCCTCATCTTAATGCCATAACATATATCTGGCATGGATTTCGCTCATCCCAAAGGGTTGGAAAGAGTTCAAATTCTTTAAATCCAAGAGCAAGATAGAACAGATTTGTTTTATCATACTCTTCATACTTTCCCATTTGAACCGTTTTTACCTGAATAAAAGAATAACCCTTTTCATATGCCGCTTTTTGAGCATGAGAAAACAGTTCTTTACCGATTCCATTTCTATGATTTTCTTTCAAAATCCCCATTACCGCAAGTTCTACCGTATCTTTACCGGTTTCTTTAAGATATAAAAACCCAACAGGCTTATCTTCGTTATAAGCACTAAAATAAATTTTTTCTACGCTATCTTTGATATACTCTTCTCTTGCTTCCGGAATTCCAAACCAATCCGGCAAAGCTTCCAGTACATATCGGGTAATCTTCTGCTTTTCCGCATTATCAACTATTTGTTTAATTTCCATCCTGTCGTCCTTTTACAAATCAGTCTTTGCATCTTCATCCCAACAACTCCCGTAAATCCGCACACAGACACGCCACGGCTTCTTTTTCGGTTGCCCAGCTTGTACAGAAGCGCACTGCGCTGTGTGTTTCGTCTATACGCTGCCAATAATCGTATCCGTATTTTTTTCGCAATTCATCTAATACGCTGTCCGGCAAAACAGGAAAGATTTGATTGGTATGATTCTCTACCAAAAAAGGAATCCCGTGTTCACAAAACACACTTCTTATCTGCTCCGCAAGCCCATCCGCATACTCCGATATTTCCGTGTATAAATCTTCCTCAAAAAGCGTCATAAACTGAATTCCTAACAGTCTTCCCTTTGCCAGCATGGCGCCCTGCTGCTTGATAACATAGCGGAAATCCTCCTGTAAAGCTGCATTCGGAATCACAACTGCTTCCCCGAACAACGCCCCCACTTTTGTCCCGCCGATATAGAACACATCGCATAATCTTGCCATATCCGCAAGCGTCACATCATTATCGGAAGCTGCAAGACCGTAGCCGAGCCTTGCCCCGTCCGCGTATAAAAACAAATGATTTTTCCGGCACACATCGGAAATAGCCTCTAACTCCGCCAGACTGTACAAAGTACCTAATTCGGTAGGCTGTGAAAGATAGACCATCTTAGGCTGTACCGTATGTTCCCTGTTGCCGTCTGTCACATGCGCAAGATAGTATTCTTCGACTTGTTTTGCCGTCAGCTTCCCATTTTCCGATGGTATGGCAAGGACTTTATGCCCGCCGGATTCAATCGCCCCTGTCTCATGGACGTTGATATGTGCCGTCTGCGCCGCAATGACTCCCTGATGCGTCCGGAGCGCTGCCGCAATCACTGTTGCATTCGTCTGTGTACCTCCCACCAGAAAATGAACTGCCGCCGTCTTTGTCCGGCACTTTTCCAAAATAAGTTCTTTTGCTTTTTCACAATACTTATCGCATCCGTATCCTGCTGTCTGCACTTTATTTGTCTCCATGAGCCGCTCCATTATTTTTTCATGTGCACCCTCATGGTAATCACAGCAAAAATATATCATAAGGCATTATTCTCCTTCTCCAAAGCCGTCTACTTTATTTTTTCTAAAAAGACATCATTCACCGGTGTTGCAATACCATGTTTTTTCCCAAGTTCACAGATAGTTCCGGCAAAAAGAACAACTTCCGTTTTCCGTCCTGCTTTGCTGTCCTGACGCATGGATGGTTCCCCGTCCGGATTCAGGGTATCAATAGTTACGACCCAATCGTTTAAATCCTTTTCCGTTAAGTCTATGCCCTCCGCATTTGCCACAAGAATCGTTTCCTTCATTGCCGCTTTCATCATTTCGCGCGCCTCTCCCTCTTCCTGCACAGTTCGATACGTACCGGCATAAAGGGAAACAGTCTGATTGACACCTACGTTGCAAAGGAGTTTCGCCCACATCGTATGCCTCATATCCTCCGGACAGGTATAAGTAAATCCTGTTTCGTCAAAAAAAGCTTTTACCGCTGCCAGATTTTCTTCTTTTCCGCCGTTTAATACACCCAATGCCAGTTCGCCCTTATTCTTGCAGGTCGCCGTATTTTTCTCTTTCATGGCGTCCATTTTCTGGGCAATACAATGTACGACCTTTTCCGCTCCGAATTTTCTTCCTAAATCGTCCTCACTGCGGATACCGTTTAACACCGATAGTAAAATCGTATCTTTTCCCACCAGATGCGCCACTTCCTCCATCGCCGCCTCAAGCGCGCCGTATTTTACCGCAAATAAGATTAGTTCTGCAGGACGGCTCTCTTCCGCGGCGTCCCGATAGTTAAAATCACATACCTGTCCGTTAAAAGTAATGGCATCTTCCTTATACCGTTTTATTCTGTCAGCGTCCGCCAGCACCCGCACATGTTCTTTTCCCAGTTTCTTGGTAAAAAAATCCGCATACATCACGCCAAGCGCTCCAAGCCCGACAATATCAATCGTTTCAATTTTCTTTTTGCTTGTGCTCATAATTTTCCTCCCTTAATTTCTCTGCCATGATTATAATGTATTCCGATATGTCCAATTCCTAATATAACAGTAGATATTAGAAGTGGCAAGTTTTTTCCATATATGGCAAGCAGAAAAAAAGCAATCACCGGAAGCGTCGCCCCGGCAAGCGGGAAGGCACAAAAACTGCTGTAAAAATCCGCCATCGTCCTTTCACTTTTAAAATATCGAATCCAGTAACATTCATAAAGAATCATCACCAAAAAGGAAAGAAGAAGCCATAAAGACCACAGGGAAATCTGTTTGATATTAAAATCCGAGAATATAAGGACAAAACAGCATACCAGCATTTCTCCTGTTCTTTCCATAACAAGTAGTATTTTATTTTCATTTACTACATATTTCTCATAATCTTTCGGTTGCTTTTTAGACCATATAATAT
>CAMWMM010000286.1 GCA_947175285.1 uncultured Lachnospiraceae bacterium | reverse complement strand
GTCGTATGCTGCCTAGGCGTCATGGGATTATGCTTTGTATTTTCTTTGATACAGGTTTTGCTGTCCGGAAAAAAGGAGAGAGAGAAAGAGGAAAAAGAGCAGGAGCTGCTTCGGGACATCGGGGATGAATTTCGGGAGGAAAGAGCAGTTTCCTTAAAGAATGTACTGGATAAAAATATGGATATGGCAGTGGCAGGAGGATTTGAATCGCAACAGGCGCAAGCATCCGGTATACGGCAGACACAGATGTCCGGCGCACAGCAGATGAATGACTATGGAGAAACTGTTTTTATAGATACCGGAAAACAGAAAGCGGAATATAAATTATATGCACTGGATAAAAAGAATAAAAAGCATATCGAACTGACGCAGTTTCCTTTCACGATAGGAAAAATGGCAGGGTGTGTGGACTGCGTTCTTATGGATGATTCAATCAGCAGGCTCCATGCGCGGATAGAAAGGAAAGATGAGAAAATCTTTTTGACGGATATGAATTCCATGAATGGAACATATAAAAACGGATTACGCATGGAGCCGAGTGAAACTGTGGAAATCGAACCCGGTGATGAAATACGGTTTGGAAAATTAAATTATTGCTATCGTTAGAACGATTTAATGGTAATGATTGACTATTTTCTTAAAACTGATATAATGTAAAGGTATTATTTTAATAATATCTAAAATAAACGGGGAAGTCAGTTATTGGGGAGAAAAGTATGTTACATATTAAATCATTAGAAGAGGGGCTGGATATTTT
This sequence comes from uncultured Lachnospiraceae bacterium, assembly GCA_947175285.1. The sequence continues at coordinate 5,822 of CAMWMM010000286.1, read as the reverse complement.
TAAGGCTTTAGGCTCAGAAGTGCGAATAGAGATTATAAAGATTTTGCTGGAAAATCACGGAATGAATATGAATGAACTTGCTACGAGACTAAATATAACAAACGGGGCATTGACAAGCCATATTAAAAAATTGGAAGATTGTGGTTTGATTACGATATCAAATGAGTCGGCAGGACATGGCAATCAGAAGAAATGTTCCGTTTATCTGGATAAGATTTTAGTTGATTTAGAAGCACAGGAAGACAGTAAAGATGTTTATCAGACGGATATTAAGGTCGGACACTTTTCAGATTATAAGGTATTTCCTACATGTGGTCTTGCATCCGGACACGCACTTATTGGAGAAGTGGATGATATCCGCTATTTTGCGCATCCGGACAGATATAATGCAGATATTCTATGGTTTACAAGAGGATATGTGGAATATATCGTTCCGAATTTTATTCCGTTTGGGCAGAAGATAGATCAGATTACTTTTTCTATGGAAATCGGTTCGGAAGCGCCGGGAATTAATGAAGTATGGCCCTCGGATATTACTTTTTCTCTGAATGAAAAAAAGATAGCAATGTGGACAAGTCCCGGAGACTTTGGAAATATGAAAGGTATTTTCACGCCGGACTGGTGGTATCCGAATTGGAATCAATACGGCTGGCTTAAAATTATTGTGATTAATAAGAAAGGAACCTTTATTGACGGACTGCAGGTATCGGATGTTTCCGTTGAAGATTTAGCACTGGATTATCACAGCACTATTAAGCTGAAATTGGAAGTGGAAGAACAGGCGGAGCATATAGGTGGTCTGACGATTTTTGGGAAAAATTTTGGAAACTATAATCAGGATATTGCCATTCGGATTAATTATAGTCCCATTACAGGGATAGAGCAGCCATAAAAGACAGAAGCAAAAGTATCATAAAAGCAGAACCGGCATAGGTTGATTTGTCAACGATATGCCGGTATTTTTTTAAAAAATCTTTAATTATTTCTTGCCCAGACGAATTACATTCCAAGAGCATTTTTTCATGTTCGTAGTGAAGATACCATCTTGTAATGTATAATCAGTTTTTACAACAGGGGATACTTTTTCTCCGGCAATGGAGTTTGTAAGCTTCATATCATCATTTTCCAGAGCAAGGTATTCCAGAACCTGATAACCTTCAAAACTTTTAACATCCGCTTCAAACAAAGCATTTTCTTTCACGCTGCGATTTACAGCAAAAATCGTCACTTCTTCCTTCTCCTCGTTATATACGGCAGCAGATTCTACATCTGTAACATCCATATGCTGGGAAGAGTCATGTTTCGTAGATTTTACAACGCTTTGGAGGGCAATCCCTCTGCCATATTTGGAAGCATGCAGGAAAGGATAATAAATTGTCTGTCTCCATGCGCCACCGTCGTTTTCCGTCATAATAGGTGCAATTACATTGACAAGTTGTGCCAGACAGGCCATTTTCAAACGGTCAGCATGTTTTAAGAAAGTTATCAAAATCAGACCGACTAAAATAGCATCTTCATAATCATAGTGATCCTCTAACAGATGCGGAGCTATCTGCCAGGGGTGTTTTTTCATTTCTTCGCTGTCGCTTGCCATAACATGGAACCATACATTCCATTCATCGAAACTCAGGTTTAATGTTTTTTTGGAGCGTTTTTTTGCTTTGACATAATCACAGGTAGCGATGACTGTATGAATAAATCGCTCCATATCCTGTGTTTTTGCAAAATAATCTTCTGTATCATTTGCTGCATTTCCGTAATAATTATGGAGAGAAATATAATCCACATAATTATAAGTTTCCTCTAATGTTGTTGCCTCCCATTCCGGGAAAGTCGGCATATCTACATTGGAACTTCCGCAGGAGACAAGCTCGATGGAATCGTCCATCTCTTTCATTGCTTTAGCAGTTTCTGCAGCAAGTCTTCCATATTCAACAGCCGTTTTATGACCCATCTGCCAGGGGCCGTCCATTTCATTGCCGAGACACCATGTTTTAATATTGTACGGTTCTTTGACTCCATGACTTTTGCGCAGATTACTATAGTAGGAATTTGTGTCAAGATTACAATATTCCAAAAGATTCAGTGCATCGGCTATGCCGCGTGTGCCAAGGTTTACAGCCATCATAATTTCAGAGCCTGCTTTTTTTGTCCATTTGGCAAACTCACCAAGACCAAATTCATTGGTTTCCAGAGTACGCCAGGCAAGGTCAAGACGGGGCTTTCTCTCATTTTTAGGTCCGACGCTGTCCTCCCAAAAGAAATTTGAAACAAAGTTTCCACCCGGATAACGAATGATAGGAACATTGAGTTCTTTTACAAGTTCTAAAACATCTTTACGAAAACCATCTTCATCCGCATCCGGATGCCCCGGCTGATAAATGCCATTATAAACAGCACGTCCCAGATGTTCAATAAAGGAACCGTAAACACGCTTGTCCACCTCAGCCAGTTTAAAATCTTTGTCAACAATCATTTTTGCATTTGCCATTGAAATACCTCCTAATATTTTATTTTTATCATAATCCTAAATCTTAAATCTTTCCACAGTAAGTTTCAGTTCTGAAGAAAGTTTTGTAAGCATATCTGCAGAATCTGCAACTTCTCTTAGATTAGCGGACTGAATTGACATAGATTCGTTAATCTGGCTTGTGTTACTCATATTTTCATTAGCAGATTGAGTGATTCGTTCCATATCAGATACAAAGTTCTGAACAATTGCAGACAAAGATCTAATATCATTTAATATGTTGTCAATGTTTTTGCTTACGGAACCGGCATTTTTCTGTATTGTATGTAAGTTCTCTTTTGTTTCTTTGGCAAGATGGTTATTTTTCTCCAGTTCTTGTAAACTCTCTGTCAGCTTGGAAGATACCTCGCCTGCCTGCGCCTGTACCTCGGTAATGATTCCGCTGATTTCCGCTGCGGAATCTTGTGTGCCATCAGCAAGCTTTCGTATCTCATCGGCAACGACTGCAAACCCTCTGCCGCTTTCACCGGCTCTTGCCGCTTCAATAGAAGCGTTTAATGACAAAAGATTAGTCTGGGAGGCGATTTCTGTAATAGAGTTCAAAATGACATTCATCATATTTGTTTTTTCTGCTAGGCTGATAGCCACTTCTGAAACCTGATTTACGGTATTATTTACATCTTGTAGCTGATTCATGTAAATGTCGATACCTTCATTGCTTTGTACCGTTTTTTCAAAATTAGATTTGGCATTGTTCGAGATAGTAGATGCATGGTTTGTAATACCTTCGGAGATTTGCTGCATCTGAACAATTTTTTCCATAGACTCTTCTACAATTCTGTTTTGTTCATTCATCCTGTCGGATACTTCACCAATATTGCTTGCTGTAGCAGAAATGCTGTTTTCATTTTCTTCCGCACGCATACTTGTGACTTCCGCCATATTTTCAATGCGCAGGGTAACATCGGAAACTTTCTGTACAATTTCTTTAATACTGTCTTTCATAATTGTAAAGTTATGGGCAAGGACGCTGACTTCATTTTTACCTTTGACTTTGGGTGATTCGCCTGTCAGGTCGCCTTGCGCAATTTGCACGGCATGTCCGGCAAGATTTTCAATGGAAACCGTTATAGTAGAGGTAACAATGAGTACCAATATAATAGATAAAACGGTAATGACAACAACACCGATCATAATTTGTTCAATCGTCTGGTTAAAAGCGGTCTGCATCGCAGCCTGTATATCACTGCTCCTTGTAATTTCTTCACTGATTAAGCTGTTACACCTGTCAATAACAAGCTTATCATAGCTCTCCATTTTTTTAATGCTGTCGCGGGCAGCTTCGGTAACATAGCCATCGTCCATGGTATAAATCTGGTCATATAAATCTTGATAGGCAGCTAATGTTGATGAGATAGTGGCGGCATATGTTTTGTTTGTGTCATAAATGCCGTTGGAAGGAATTTCTTCCGTAACGGAGTTGATATAATTAATCATTCGTGAAAGGTATGTTCCGGAATTGACATCGTCAAGATGTTTTTTCCTCAGTTTTGCAACATTGATGTTGTCGGAAACTTGCTCAATATGATTTTTAATATAATTAATTTTTGTCAGGCTGCTGATAGATGCTGCATACTGCTCATTATAAGAAGCGGTTCTATATGCCAGAAAAACCGTCATAGCAAGCATAACAAGCATAATGCCGATTGTCATGATGAGTATTTTTCTTCCAATGCCTGATTTTAACATATTAAAATTAAAAGAAAGTTTTCGGGATTTTTTTTCTTTAATCTTTTTTGGTTTTTTTGTCATCTGTATGTCCTCCATAGTAATTAATAGCAGATGGAATTTAACAGTAATTCTTGTAACTCTAACTGTCATACCTGTGCCTATTATACCATGTGAATACAAAGGATGAAATATTATGTTTTAAATTAATCAAAAATATTTGTGCAATATTTATGAAAACAAATCAAAAAACAGGTTGCTTTATGGAAATTAATCTAATATAATTTAGGATAAATTATATTAATTTATGAAAAAATAAAATATGTGGACTGAAGGAAAGGTGTAATTAACTATGGATGAACAGAAAAAGAAGCTGGCATACAATGAACCATGGATTTTGCAGAGGGCGGATCCATATATTTACAGGCATACAGACGGAAGCTATTATTTTACAGCCTCTGTTCCTGAATATGATAAAATTGTTCTGCGGAAAGCGGATACATTAGCAGGGTTAAAGACGGCAGAAGAAAAAGAAATATGGCACAAGCATGAAAGCGGCATTATGGGTGCCCACATATGGGCTCCGGAACTGCATTATATCAAAGGTACATGGTATATTTATTTTGCAGCGGGCGAAAAAGAAAATATATGGGCGATTAGACCTTATGTATTGGAATGTCTGGATAGTGATCCTGCGACGGGTGTCTGGACGGAAAAGGGGGCGCTTACCTGCGCACCGAACGATGAATTTTCGTTTCGTGCATTTTCTCTGGATGCCACAGTTTTTGAAAATCAAGGAAAATATTTTTGTGTCTGGGCAGAAAAAGTCGGTGTGGGAAAACAGATTTCTAATCTTTATATTGCAGAAATGGAGAATCCGTGGCAGTTAAAGACAGTACAAGTACTTTTGACAACGCCGGATTATGATTGGGAACGTATAAATTTTTGGGTAAATGAAGGACCTGCGGTCATTAAAAGAAATGGAAAAATATTTCTTACATATTCCGCATCCGATACAGGACCGGCTTACTGTATGGGTATGATGACAGTGGATGAAAAAGCGGATTTATTAGATCCGCTGTCTTGGAAAAAAAGCAGATATCCGGTACTATGTTCCGATGCATCCAGGGAAATATATGGACCGGGACATAACAGTTTTACGGTGGATGAAGAAGGCAATGATATTCTTGTGTATCATGCCAGAACAGAAACGAAGATTATTGGAGATCCGCTTTATAATCCAAATCGCCATACAATGTTAATGAAAATAAAATGGGATGAACAGGGAAGACCGGTATTTCATTTTGATAACTAATAAGGAGGTTTTTTATGGCAAAACTATTTATCAATGAGAAAAACAAAAAGGGGCATATCAACGCCGAAATCTATGGACATTTCTCAGAACATCTTGGAAGGTGTATTTATGAGGGGCTGTATGTTGGAGAAAATTCTGAAATTCCCAATGTAAACGGTATGAGAAAAGATGTTGTAGAAGCTCTTAAAGAAATGCAGATTCCGGTGCTTCGCTGGCCGGGGGGCTGTTTTGCAGACGAGTATCACTGGAAAGATGGTATCGGTCCGAAAGAAACAAGAAAGAAAATGATTAACACACATTGGGGCGGTG
>CAMWMM010000285.1 GCA_947175285.1 uncultured Lachnospiraceae bacterium | reverse complement strand
CTTGTCAGTTCCCATATTTCTTCCGATTTGGAGGGACTGTGCGATGACTTATATTTTTTACAGGACGGAAAAGTGTTATTTCATGAGGATACGGATGTGATTCTGTCTGAGTATGCGATTTTAAAAGTCAGTGAGGAGCAGTACCAGACGCTGGATAAAAGTCATATTTCTTATAGAAAAAAGGAATCTTTTGGATATGAACTTCTGACAAAGGAAAAACAGTTTTATCTGGATAATTATCCGGGAATTGTTGCGGAAAAAGGAAGTATTGATGATGTGATGTTAATCATAATGAAAGGGGAGCGTTTGTAATATGAAGGGTCTGCTGGTAAAAGATATTAAACTCATGCTGCGTAATAAAAATATATATATTATCTTGATGGCATGTGCGCTGCTGGTATTATTAAAAAGCGATAATTACAGCTTTATAATGGGATATATCATAATGCTGAATATGATATTTGTTTTTAATACATTGTCATTTGACGAAGCTAATAAAGGTATGACATATCTTATGACAATGCCGATGAAAAGGGAGACTTATGCAACGGAAAAATATGTGCTGATGCTGGTATTTGGATCTATAGGCACGGTGGTTGGTGCAGTTGCAAGCATTGTCCGGTTTAGGGAAATGGCGTTGACGATTTTGACAGAAGCGGCTATGATTTTCATAATTGGGGCAATTATAGTGTTTATTATGCTGCCCTTGCAGTTCAAATTCAGCAGTGAGAAAGGCAGAATGATAGCAATGGGAGGTATTGCCTGTATTGTGTGTTTGACTCCATCGTTTGGGGTAATCGGGGAAGTTGCAGGCCGTATCATAAGTTCACAGACAGCAGCAGCCGGAATACTGGAACATATTTTAATTGTTTTCCAATCGCTTAATTCGTGGGTTATCGGGGTTGTTGCTTTTGTGATTTGGATGATATGTCTGGCGGTGTCTTTGACTGTCAGTTGGAAGATTATGAGGGGAAAAGAATTTTAGATAATTTTCATACCTCTTTCCGATTTTAAAATCTTGTTCTTGTTTATCGTATTGATTATTTTGGGAGCATTGATCGAAAAAAGGCTAAGCAAAATGCAATCGTAAATGATAACCAGAAAAAACTAAATGACGGATTTATTATCTCCGGATTTTTTGGTGCGATTTTTACATTAATTTGAATACCTGAATTTGCCAAAGACATTGCGAGAGGGTAAGGAATTATTCCGGTTAGATGGAGTAAATATATCTCTAATCTCAAAATTCGGAAACTTTTGTCTGTTATTTATGGTATATGTGTAATAATTTCGTTCACGGCGGAAGTTACAAACACATCTAATTCCTCTTTTGATAGATAAGTGCTATGCTCCTCAATATTTGCAACACCATTTGCATAAAAATCTAAAATAAACAGTCTGCGTTCTGCAAAGGCATTTTCCGAAAAAAAATCGACATAGGTGTTTCTGATGTCCTTGATTTCACGATAAATGCGGAAAGCCTCAAACAAAGGATTTGATTTCAGGTACATAAAATCGAGGTCGTACCAGTCTTTCTTAATTGTCTGCCAGAATAGTTCGCGGTTTGTATGAAAAAGCGCACTTTGTTTTTCCTTTGCAGAATAGACGATTTCCCTTGCCCAGATTTTATCCGTGAGCAAGTGTGTCAGATAGCCGAGGAAGAAGGCGTATTCTTTTTTACTGTATGACAGACGATGCGCTGGTGTAAAGTATTGTCGGATAAACTGCTCCTCATGTATGTTCTTGATACCGTTTTCATCTAACGAACGGAAGTGCGAAACAGCAGCGTCAGGAATAAAGCCGGAGCCGTCTTTTGACGGAATACCACTATCAGGTGCAATATTTCCCAGAACAAATTCGTCTATGGGTTCAATATTTAGTTGTTGGTAGAGCTGCTGTGCAACTCTTAAATGTATCATCCATGATGCCATAAACTTTATACCTCTTGCTGCATCTTAACGACTTCTTTGGCGGTTTGTTATTGCAATTATAGCATATTATTAACGGTTAGCATAGAATCTCATGTAACATACTGTGTTACATAGAATTGAAAAAGAGCACTTGCTGGTTGATTGTTATGTTTCATATGATGTGACAGAATATTATAGGGTGATTAAGTAATGATAGAATTGACAAAAGCCGGTACATCGGATGCATTGGTGATAAATGGTATTTCCAAGCGGGCATTTGATAGTGACATTACTGTAGGAGCACCTTCAAAAGCAGGTCCGCCCGGATATATGTCTGTAAATTTTCATGTTAAGATGGCAAAGGCGAATCATTTATATAAATTATCAGTGGATGGTCTTATTGTAGGGGGTGCCATTCTTTTTGCGGACGGATTGAAACTTAATATAGGCAGAATATTTGTAGATCCTGAATATTTCAGAAAAGGGTATGGTATATTTATGATGCGGGAAATTGAAAGAATTTTTTCTGATGCAGAAGAATTATTTCTCGATACGCCGATCTGGAACATTCGTACAAATGCTTTTTATCAAAAACTGGGCTATGTTGAGTATAAGAAAGATGATGAATTTGTTTACTATACTAAAAATATTTGATCATTTTCCTATCCATAGCGACTCTATATTATTTTTAGATTGAAAAAGCGGATAAGCAATGCTACACTAAAAGAAATAAAACATGGCGCTATGAGAAGGAGAGGAAAACGATGGGTAAAATTAAATTTGATTATTCCAAGGCAGCTTCTTTTATTTCCGAAGAAGAAGTAAAATCCATGAAGCATCAGGCTTTGGATGCAAAAGAAGTGCTTGTAAGCAAAACCGGCGCAGGAAATGATTTCTTAGGATGGATTGACCTTCCGGTGAATTATGACAAGGAAGAGTTTGCAAGAATCAAAAAAGCTGCGGAGAAGATTCAGGGAGATTCCGAAGTATTGCTGGTAATCGGTATCGGCGGTTCTTATCTGGGAGCAAGAGCGGCGATTGAATTTTTGAGACACAGCTTCTACAACGTAGTGGATAAATCCATCAGAAAAACACCGGAGATTTATTTTGTAGGAAATTCTATCAGCTCTACTTATATTAAACATCTGATTGACGTTATCGGCGACAGAGATTTCTCTATTAACATGATTTCCAAGTCAGGAACAACAACGGAGCCTGCTATTGCATTCCGTGTATTTAAGGAAATGGCGGAAAAGAAATACGGCAAAGAGGGCGCAGCGAAGAGAATTTACGCTACGACGGATAAAGCAAGAGGTTCTTTGAAGAATCTTGCAACAGAAGAAGGATATGAGTCCTTTGTAGTGCCGGATGATGTCGGCGGACGTTTCTCCGTACTTACAGCAGTCGGCTTACTGCCTATCGCAGTATCGGGCGCAGATATTGACAAGCTGATGGAAGGTGCGGCAGAAGGCAGAAAGATGGCATTGGAAGCTTCTTTTGAAGAAAATGATGCTTTGCAGTATGCGGCTCTTCGTAATATTTTACTGAGAAAAGGAAAAAATGTTGAAATTCTTGCCAATTATGAACCGGCGGCACACTATGTTTCCGAATGGTGGAAACAGTTATACGGCGAGTCCGAGGGAAAAGACCAGAAAGGTATCTTCCCGGCAAGCGTGGATTTAACAACGGATTTGCACTCTATGGGTCAGTTTATTCAGGACGGTGCAAGAATCATGTTTGAAACGGTTCTGAATATTGAAACAAGCAGAGAGGAAATTTTAATCGGAGAAGAGCCTGTTGATTTGGACGGTCTTAACTATCTTGCAGGCAAGAACGTAGACTTTGTCAATAAGAGCGCGATGAACGGAACGATTTTAGCGCATACGGACGGACAGGTTCCTAACTTCGTGATAAATATTCCGGAAGTAAGCGAGTTCTATTTGGGCGAATTATTCTACTTCTTTGAATTTGCCTGCGGTGTCAGCGGATATCTGTTAGGAGTTAATCCGTTTAACCAGCCGGGCGTTGAAAGCTACAAGAAAAATATGTTTGCACTGCTTGGCAAACCGGGTTATGAGGCACAGAGAGAAGAACTTTTGAAGAGACTTTAATTGACATAAGAATAAAAATGATTAAAAAAATTCTAAGGCTAAAAATAAATAGTCTTAGAATTTTTTTATGAGTGAAATATTTATAATATGTTATTCATGCAGTTTGCTGTTCTCACGCCCTGTCTGCAAGGCGGCATTGCAGGCTTCATTCAGCGCCGCCGCACATTCCTGGGGAGTGATGGTTCCTGAGAGCATTTCATGGATGTTTGGCCAGAATACGCTGCGTACGGAAGTATCATTTCCCTGCCAGTTCGGGCTGTTGTTCATGAAATCAACCACATGCGCGGCATTTGACACAAATTCATCTAACATTATGATTTGGTCTTTGTATTTTTCTGCGACTGATTTGCAAGCCGGGATATTCCCCGCAGAGATATCAAGCCATTCTTCGTTTTCATAAATAAACAGAATAAAATCTTTTGCGGCTTGTATCTTTACCTCATCCCCATTGTCAAATACTTCAAAGCCCGTGATAAAGGAAGTTGCCAGATTGCCGGGGAAGTTCACATACCCGAAATCTTCATAATTGCCGTAAAGATTCAGGCTGGCATTATTGTACATATTAATGGAAAGCTGACCATTACTGAATAATTCGTTACAGTCCGATATCTCTAAATTTTCCGGATGCGGAGGATACCATCCCTTGCCGATGCCTTCCTGAATCCATTCCAACGCCTGTATCGTTTCCTTGCTTTCAAAGTCGAAATTGCCGGCTTCGTCAAAAATAGTGCTGCCATAGGCTCTCATGAAGGTCATGATGTGGGTGTCGCCCTGGTTATTTTTCCCATACATCATCATAGGGTAGGTCCGGTCCGGCAGTTTTTCGGCAAGGGTATTCAGGATTTCAGTCCATTCCTCCATCGTCCAGTTTTGAATGATGTTCTCAGCGGAAACATATTTTTCAAGACCGCATGATTCAAAATGTTGTTTGTTATAGATGAGGATATTTTGCATGCTGAAAAATGGCATCATGTAAGTTTTTCCGCCCGCCATACTCATTGCCCAGGATGCATCGTCAATATCACTGCGCAAATCATCGGATATGATGTCATCCAGTGGAACAACCCTTCCGGTATGGATATAGGATGCCATATTAAAATACCCTTCATATAGAATGTCTGTGGCATCTTCGGTATCAAAGCTGCCTGTGATTGCCTCTATTTCATCCACATATTCAAAAGTTTCTAACTGAATGGTGACATTGGCTTCCTCATACTGCTCGGCAAAGGCATCCCCTGCCCGCTGTAAAAATGTTGTAGCTTCTAAGATGTCAGGGCTGCTCACAGAATTCATCATTAGAGCGGGCACCTTGATAATCAGAGTTACATCTTCTTTTTTTCGCGTTTCTTTAATACCGCAGCCAGTGAGAATGCCACAGCAGATGACTGCGGCAAGCAGGATATCATACAGTTTTCTTTTCATGAGTACTCCTTTCGATTATTTTGTTATATTTCCTAATTTCTTTAACAGAATATTTACATCAATTGGTTTCGTTAAAAAGTCGTTCATACCATGGTTCATTGCCCGTTCCCTGTCCTCTTGGAATGTATTAGCGGTGCAGGCATATATCAGCACAGACTCTGCATCTGCCCGTGGGAGTTTGCGGATTTCACTGGATGCAGTGCAGCCGTCCATGACGGGCATCTGCATATCCATAAGGATGATGTCAAATTCACCGATCTCAGAATTTTGGAATAGTTCCACAGCCTCTTTTCCATTTCTGGCATGAGCAGTTTCGAAGCCTTCTATTGCTAATATTTCCAATAGGATTTCTGCATTCAAATCTACATCTTCAGCAAGCAGAATTTTCATCGGTCTGCCGTCGGCTTTGCAATGAGACAAGTGGCTTTCGGAGTCAGCGTCATTTTGGCTTTGGTCAGGTTCTTTCAGATATTCAGGTATCTCCTTTATGATAAGGGAGGGAAGAGTAACAGTAAAGGTACTTCCAACATTTAATTCACTTTCCACGGTGATATCACCTCCCATAGCATTGGCAAGGAGCTTGCTGATAGCCATACCAAGACCGGTGCCTTTGATAGCGCTTGCATTTTGATTGCGGTCCTGACTGAATGAGTCAAATATCTTGTCAATATATTCCGGGGAAATACCAACTCCGGTATCTTCGCATCGGAACGTAGTAATTACATGCATATCATCTGTTTTTTCCTGAGTCACAGAGAGTTTGATATAGTTGCCTTCCGGCGTAAATTTAGCGGCATTACCGACGATATTCATCAATATTTGTTTGATGCGAGTTGCGTCACCCTCAATGCAGGGTTCTGTAATATCCGTCTCTACGATATATTCCACCCCATAGTTTTTGATATTATCTGCCTGCATTGCAGAAACATCGTCAATGAGAGCAGGCAGCAGAAGCGGCTCATTGATCAGGCTCACTTTACCGGCCTGGAGTTTTGACAAATCTAAGATGTCATTTACCAGCGAAAGGAGATAGTTTGCCGTGCTGTGGGATTTTTTCAGCCAATCCTCCATCTGCGATTTTTGGTCCGCGTCATCAATATGTAACATCATTAAGTGGTTCATGCCAATCAGCCCGTTTAAAGGCG
>CAMWMM010000284.1 GCA_947175285.1 uncultured Lachnospiraceae bacterium | reverse complement strand
TAAAACGCGGAAACAGACAGATGCAGGAGACTATGACTGCTATGCAGGATATCAATAAGTCATCTGAGAACATTTCCAAAATTATCAAGACAATTGATGATATTGCATTCCAGACAAATATTCTTGCTCTGAATGCGGCTGTTGAGGCAGCAAGAGCCGGTGAAGCAGGTAAAGGTTTTGCAGTTGTTGCGGAAGAGGTCAGAAGTCTTGCAGCTAAGAGTGCGGCAGCATCCGCGGAGACTGCTGATTTGATTGAAGATTCTATTGAGAAGGTCAGCTCAGGTTCCAGAATTGTGGATGATACATCTAAAGCTATGGAAGAGATTACAAGAGTCGTACAGGATAGTGAAATGATCATTAACGGTATCGCTGAATCCTCCAACTATCAGGCAACCGCAGTTGCGCAGATTGAGCAGGCAATTACACAGGTATCTCAGGTAGTACAGACCAACTCTGCTACGAGTGAAGAGTGTGCGGCAGCAAGTGAGGAACTTTCCAACCAGGCATCCAGAATGAGAGAAATGATTTCTATTTACAATTTAGGTTCCGGAAGTTCTTCTCATTATAGAAACAGCAGCTCTTTCTCATCATCTTCAATTGATATGAATGAGCAGGTTATTTCTTTAGGAGATGATTTTGGAAAATATTGATTATGATTTAGAAACAGAATAAAAAAGTAATTCCGGCACAGGAGCGGAAGTTGGTTCCTGTGCCGAAATTGTACATGAAACCAGGCAAGGAGGATATGCTGTATGAGTTTATTGGAAGAACTGAAGACGTTGGATGTTGACGTTGACGGAGGCTTAAAGAGGATTGGCGGAAATGAAAAGTTATACATAAAGTTACTGGGTTCTTTTACAAAATCCATTAATACTTATAAAGTTGATGCAGATTTTGATGGAAACGATTATAATGATGTTATAGAAAAGACACATGCGATAAAAGGTGTTTCAGGAAACCTTTCCCTTACGCCTGTCTATGAAGCATATACAAAAGTTGTTGACTTACTGAGAGCCGGCAAGCCTGAAGAGGCAAGAACGATTTTGAAAGAGGTTTTACCTGTACAGGAAAAAATTATTGCCTGCATTGAGAAATATAATGAATAGCGTGAAAAATAGTTTTTTTTAACTGGTGGGGAATTAAAATGGATAACAGGATAGCGAAGTTGTACAGAGGCAGTATCATAAGTATTGTGTGTATCAGCATCATCGTATTCGTTGGGCTGACTGTTTTTATGTCCCAAAAAACAGAACAATCCATTACAAACATCAGCTATACTTATATGTCTGAGATGAACCGCCAGATTGAACATAATTTTGATTCTATTATGGAACTGCATTTTGAGCAGGTTGACGGATTAATAGAACAGACGCCGCCTGAAAATGCAACATATGGCGAGGCGTTTTTAGAGGAATTAAGTTTCAGTGCTCAGGTCAGAAACTTTTCTTATTTAGCGCTCTATGCAGGGAAAAATGACTGTGAAACCATATACGGAGATGAAATTGATGTGTTTGGTGATGAACATATCATGGAGTGTATCAGAGATGATGGAAGAGTAGTAACATCCGCTGCACTGGATGACGGAAGCAAGATTATTTTACTCGGTATTAAGGCAGCTTATCCGATGAAAGACGGTAAGACGAGTCTGGCTGTGATTGCCGGTTTTCCGGCAGAATATCTGGATGAGGTTTTATTCCGTCCTGACGAGGCTGCCATGCTGTATTACCATATTATTGACAGGGATGGGAATTTTGTTATCCGGAATGCAGATGCGTACAAGGAAACTTATTTTGACAGAATACGGAAGCAGTATGAGGCATTAGATGGCAAAACGCCAGAAGACTATGTGCGGGAACTGAAAGCCGCAATGGAAGAAAATATGGAGTATTTTACTCCGGTAAAGATGGGCGCGGGGGAAAGACAGATATATGGTGCGCCGCTTCCCGGTAATTCCGACTGGTATTTAGTCTGTGCCATGCCAACGGAATTTTTGACAAAATCTGTTTCGGATTTGTCTGCACTGCGTCTTGGGATTACTTTTGCTTCCATTTTGATTATCTTTATTGCCATGGCGGTTATCTTCCTGTTGTACTACCGGTTATCAAGGAGACAGATTGCTGAACTGGCAAAAGCAAGAAAAGAAGCGGTTCATGCGAATATGGCAAAGAGTGATTTTCTAGCCAGTATGAGTCATGATATCCGCACACCGATGAATGCGATTATCGGTATGACGGGAATCGCGCAGAAGAATATTAATGATAAAGAAAGAGTAGATGAATGTTTGAAAAAAATCAGCCTTTCCAGTAAACATTTACTTGGGCTGATTAATGACGTACTGGATATGTCTAAAATTGACAGCGGTAAAATGGTGCTGAACAAGGTACCGGTTTCTTTGCGGGAACAGATGGACGACCTTGTGAATATTATTCAACCGCAAATAAGTGAGAAAAATCAGATTTTTGATATATTTATCCGTGATATTTTTTCTGAAAATGTTATTTGCGACAGTGTACGATTGAATCAGGTTTTGTTAAACCTGTTATCCAATGCCGTAAAATTTACGCCGGTGGGCGGTCGTGTCGATATCTATATGTATCAGGAAGAGATACCGATGAGCAATGAGTTTATCAGAACGCATTTTCTGGTAGTAGATACGGGAATCGGCATGTCACCGGAATTCCAGAAAAAGATTTGGGATACTTTTGCAAGAGAGGAAACGGATCAGGTAAGACATGTTGTAGGAAGCGGTCTGGGTACTTCCATCGCCAAGAAAATTGTTGACTTGATGGGCGGAACCATTGAAGTGCAAAGTGAACAGGGAAAAGGAAGTACATTCCATGTTACACTGGATTTACAGAGGGCGGATGTCAGCGAGGAGGAAATGAAGCTGCCTGAATGGGATATTTTGGTGGTAGATGACAATGAACAGTTATGCGAAAGCGCGGCTGCAAATCTTGAAGAACTCGGTACTCATGCAGAGTGGACACAGAATGGAAAAACAGCTATTGACATGATAGAAGAGCGTCACCGGAAAGAAGATGACTATAGATTTATTTTCATTGACTGGAAAATGCCTGACATGGACGGCGTTGAGACAGTTAGGGAGATTCGTAAGCGCGTTGGTTCGGATATTCCGATTTTCCTTATTTCAGCTTATGACTGGAGCGATATGGAAGAACATATAGATACTTCCATGATTGAGGGATTTATTTCCAAACCATTGTTTAAGTCAACGCTGTATCAGCGTCTGCGGCAGTATGCGGAAGACGACGATACAAATACGGGAGAAGATGATATTGGTAATGTGGACTTTTCTGAAAAGCGGATTCTTCTGGCAGAGGATATTGACTTAAACTGGGAGGTTGCAAGTGCAATTCTGTCAGTAACCGGTATGGAACTGCATCGTGCCGTGAACGGAAAGGAATGCCTGGATATGTTTGAAGCCTCCGAAATCGGCTACTATGATGCAATTTTGATGGATATTCGTATGCCCGTTATGAATGGGTATGATGCTACAAAGGCAATTCAGGCATTAGAGCGTCCGGATAATAACATACCGATTATTGCAATGACGGCGGATGCTTTTTCCGATGATGCGCAGCGTTGTAAAGAATGCGGTATGGCAGCTCATATAGCGAAGCCAATCGATGTGACAGAATGTATGCGTGTACTGCAGAAATACTTGAGATAAGATACGGATGCCGGTTCCTTATAATGCGGAAACCGGCATTTGTATTCATAAATTATGACTGATGAGGAGAAAGAGCAAAGGAAAGGTCAAGGAGATAGAAGTGAAAAAGAAATGTGTAATCGCGGTAACAAGTATCGGTATCATGGCATGTCTTGCCGCTTGCGGAAGTGAAAGACCCAGTGCGTCTGATATCACAGTAAACAGGGAGCATAAAGAGCCAGCCCTCACCTTAACGAAAGACATAGATAGTGATGAAGAGGAAAACAAAGAGGTAGAAGTTGCGGGAACGAAAAAGGGCATTGTTTTCGGTTCTTCCGAGGCTTCCGGCTATCAGGATTTTACCTATTTGACAGAAGAACTTATTTCTACTGCAAAAACGGCATCCAGGCAGGAAAAAACGTTTTCCGTTTATATTCCAAAAGAAGAAAAACCGCGTGTTTCGGGGGCTTCAGCCAGAAGCGAAGCGGCAGGAATTTATATGAAAGTTAATTTGGAGCCGTATTTACAGTATAAATCGGAAAACTATTCTTTGCGCTCCAATCTGGATAAATATGTGACGGGTGAGATGGAGTATTACGAGAACTATTATGACGTAATTGTCGGAAATATAGAAGAAACAGAGGATACGGCAGTCTGTGAAGTCAGTTATATGGAATATGATTTGTATGAAGATACTTATGCACCGTATTATGTAGTTTATAGTTTGTATGATTTGGGAGACAATGTGACGGCGCTTGTCACACTCTCTATCGACGCGGAGAATACGACAGAGGAAACCGGAAAGATTATAGAAGAACTCTCTTCATTCTATCAAATGGATATTCATTGGGATGAATCATTTGCGCAGGCAAAGAGAGAGAAATTTGAAGATAAGTATATGGGAAATATCTACACCGTGGACTGTCTTACATTTAAACTGCCGGACGGATGGGAAATTGATGAGGATATGAGCGATGATTATGAGACATTTTTTGCCCCGGACGGCGATTTGGAAGAAGCGGGAGTGTGCTTTGTTGTTTCTGAAGTGGAAGAGGCATTCGGTATGGTAGATATATTTCTTGAGGATATGGATGAGATGCAGATGATGTTTGAAGAGGAATTTGCGGAGGGATTTGATAACGTTACGCTTATGGATGGGGGGATTACTTTTCTTGGGCGTACTATCATTATGGAAATGTCGATTCATGATAATGATGAGGTAGAAGATGGAAATAGTGTTTTGTATATAGCGGAAGATGATAACAATCTGTATGTGTTCTATGCCTATTCCGCATTTGAGGACGAAGAAGAAACGGCAGGTTTGTCAGAAGAGGCGCAGGAAGCGGTGGATATGTTTTTTGAAACCGGACGGGTGACAGACAGCTTTACCTAAAATAAAACTCATAAAAAATTAAGAATTTACTAATTCGGTGTTAAGAATAACCGGTTATGATAAAAGGTGCAAGATGAAAAGATTTATACATAAGCTGAAAATACTGATTTTTGTGATTTTGCTTTCCGTCAGCATGAATATGACGGGTATTTTGCAGAGTATACGGGTAACTGGCAGTAAAGCAGCGTTTTTATTCCTGATAGCGCTGCTTTTTTTCCTATATGCGAATATTTCCCCCATATCGTTACATCCTGAAAATGTGAAAACATGCGGGAAACGTTTAAAGCAGCTCGATAAGGGATGCGGTCTGATACTGTATATGGGATTGACTACAATAGTCAGCATGGTGTGGCTGGTATGGCTTGCTCGTTATCTGACCTTTGACAGTACTGGGAAGATTTTGTATTATGTGCTGTCAATTATTCTTTGCCTATGCGGAGAGGGAATCCTGTTATGGAACGGCAGTATGCGACTGATGGCAACGTCAGTGCAGATGGGAATTCGATACCGTGTCCTTTTGCTTGTTTGCTGGTGGATGCCGGTAGTGAATTTATGCCTTTTTGGCAAATTGTACGTTCTGGCAAGGCAGGAATATGAGACAGAACTGGAAAAAGAAGAACTGGACATCGTTCGGAAAGAAAGCGAGCTTTGTCATACAAACTATCCGATTCTCATGGTGCATGGCGTTTTCTTTCGGGATATCCGTTTTTTCAATTACTGGGGCAGGATTCCGAAAGAGCTGATGAGAAACGGAGCGGTTATCTATTACGGAAATCAACAGTCTGCGGCATCCGTAGAGGTATGCGGGCAGGAACTTGCGGATAGAATCAAACAGATTGTATCGGAGACCGGGTGCAGTAAAGTCAATGTAATTGCCCATTCGAAAGGCGGATTGGATATGCGTTGTGCCATCAGCCGGTTTGGCGCGGCGGATTATGTGGCTTCACTGACGACAATCAATACGCCTCACCGGGGATGTCTGTTTGCAGATTATCTTCTGGAAAAAGCGCCGGAGAGCCTGCGCAGATTTCTGGCGGAGCGTTATAACGGGACGCTTCGTAAATTGGGAGATGCTTCCCCGGATTTTCTCGGCGCCGTAACGGACTTGACAGCAGCGCGCTGTGAAGAGAGAAACCGGATGCTCCCTGACTGTGGACAGGTTTATTATCAGAGTGTGGCAACTTCAATGAAAAGGGCGCGAAGCGGCAGATTCCCGCTTAATATGACTTATCATCTGGTGCGGTATTTTGACGGAGAAAATGATGGACTTGTTTCCGTAGACTCCGCTTTGTGGGGGAATGTCTACAGGATCGTGAGAGGAAATGGAAAAAGCGGTGTGTCGCATGGGGATATGATTGATTTGAACAGAGAGAATTTTCACGAATTTGACGTTCGGGAGTTTTATGTAAACCTTGTAGCAGACTTAAAGAAAAATGGTTTTTAAGTAACGCCGAAAAAGAAAGTATGAGGATATTTATGAAGAAAGAAATTTTATGTGTTTTATGCAGTTTATTTTGTTTCGGATACTGCGTCTTAATTTACAGTATTAAGTCGGGAACACGGTTTTATATGATATGGGG
>CAMWMM010000283.1 GCA_947175285.1 uncultured Lachnospiraceae bacterium | reverse complement strand
ATTGGCTGCCGAAACGGCTTCCTCCATGGAATCGGCAAGTAAAATATAGCCGTATTTATCAAGAGAAGCTTTGATAATCTCCGCTCTGGACAATTCTTTTACGAAGCCGTCAATTTCTTTCGTCACTTCTTCGGCTAAAGATGCGCTTGTCGTAATTAAAATCGCGCTTGCAAGTTCATCATGCTCCGCCTGGGAAAGCAAATCGGCGGCAACATAGCGCGGATTGGCACTCTCGTCTGCAAGAACCAGAATTTCGCTTGGCCCGGCAATGGAATCAATGCTGACATAGCCGAAACAGGCTTTCTTGGCAAGCGCCACAAAAATATTGCCGGGTCCTGTGATTTTATCAACTTTGGGAATGCTTTCCGTTCCGAAAGCCATTGCAGCAATCGCCTGAGCGCCGCCGACTTTATAGATTTCATCAACGCCTGCAATTTTAGCTGCGACAAGCGTTTCCGGATATACTTTTCCGTCCGCTCCCGCAGGAGTCGTCATAATAATCTTTTTTACACCCGCCACTTTAGCCGGGATGACATTCATAAGCAGGCTGCTCGGATATGCCGCTTTCCCGCCGGGAACATAGACGCCTGAGATGGCAATAGGCAGAATCCTCTGCCCTAAAACAGAGCCGTCAGGCTTTGTATCAATCCAACTGTTACGAAGCTGTTTTCTATGAAACTGCGTAATATTTGCTGCAGAGCGTTTCATTACTTCGATATAGGCGCTTTCCGCCTGTGCAAAAGCTTCGTTGATTTCTTCTTCCGTGACTTTGATATTGTCTGCGGTAATATCCCATTTATCAAATTCTTTTGTGTAGTCAAAAACCGCCTTGTCTCCGTTTGCCCTGACATTGGCAATAATGTCCGCGACAACGGATTCATATTCGGTATAGTTGTTCGGACTGCGTTTTAAAAGACTGTTTAACAAATCCTTTCTTGTTTCGGCAGTCAGTTTTATCGTCTTTATCATAAGATGGAAATTCTCCTTTCCGAGCTTGTTTATTTTACGCTGTAATTTAGTTTTACGGTAATGGATGCCGTTTTTTGCCTGGAACTGGTATTAAAAGTTCCGCCGTAACTGTAATCGGAATTGGAATTTTGCGCGGTAATCTGGAAAACGCCTAAGTTAGCAGTCAGTAACTTATCCACATGCGCACCTGTTCCGGCAGCCATAATATCAATTCTGTCTTTGGCGTTCTGTGTTGCTTCCTCAATCAGCTGCAGCTTTAATTCATCCAGTTTTGTATAGTAGTATTCCGGTCTTTCCGAATCGAACTCTACATTGGCTTCGATTAACTGTGTAATATCTCTGGAAATATTGTCTACTTTATCCACATCACTGGATGTTACGCTGATTTCCTGATATAAGTCATAACCGTCCTCATATCTCCCGATTTCATATCCGTCATCATTATATTCATAGCGGTATCTTTTAGAAATACTGATAGAGCCGAATACCATTTCTTCATCTGTAACGCCGTTATCCACAAGATAGTCCTCAATCACTTCGGCATCTTTTTTCAGACGCTGATAAGCAGTCTGTGTTGTGGAGCCGTATGCGGTGAAGCTGCCTCTCCAGACAATTAAATCCGCTTCAAAATCGCAGCTTGCAGAGCCTGTTGCCGTAAGTCCTCCGCTTCCGGATGTCTGCTTGTAGGATACCAGTCTTCCTGACATGATACTGACGCAGATAATGGCACAGATTCCGGCAATTAACGCAATAATAATTCCCTTATATTCTTTCATAATGATAATGTCCTCCTAATAAATACTTTTATAGGTGCTCTTTTAAATCTGTAATCAGTTTTTTGATTCGTTCCGGCTGCATCTGCATACTGACCTGATTGACAATCATACGCGCCGATAGCGGGCAGATTTCCTCCAGTACGCCAAGACCGTTTTCTTTTAATGTAGAGCCTGTTTCTACAATATCCACAATCACATCGGACAGTTTTACAATCGGTCCAAGTTCTACAGAGCCGTTTAATTTAATAATATCTACGGTTTGATGTTTTTTATTGTAAAAATAATCTTTCGCAATATTCGGATATTTACTTGCCACACGAATCATCTCATGATGTTGCAGCAGCTCCTTTGCACTTTCCGGTCCGCAGACACACATCCGGCATTTTCCATATCCTAAATCCAATACTTCATAGACATGCCTGTTTTCCTCCATAATGGTATCTTTTCCGACAACGCCGATATCCGCAGCGCCGTATTCCACGTAAGTCGGCACATCCGGTCCTTTTGATAAAAAGAATTTTAGCTTTCGCTCCTCATTAACAAATATTAACTTACGGGAATCCTTGTCTTTCATTTCTTCGCAGGTAATTCCGACTTTTTCTAAAAGTTCCATTGTTTTATTTGCAAGCCGTCCCTTTGCAAGCGCAAAAGTAAGGTATCTCTCTTCACTCATATTCCTAAGCCTTTCTCTGTCTTATAATTTCGGCAATAATTCTACATGTTTTCCCTCTGCACGTAATACTTTTGCCGCCTTTAACTGTTCACGGAAATTATCTTCCGTATAGTATAACTGCATCGGCACATCCGGGTGGGAAATGATAACATTCTGTCTTTCCATGGCAAGCAGCAAATCGTCAATGGATATCATATAACCGATTGCCGGCGCATTTTTTCCGAAACGGCTAAGAAGCGTATCGTATCTTCCGCCTTTGACAATGGCGTCTCCTACTCCATATGTATATCCTTTAAAAATAATACCAGTATAATAATTATACTTGCTTAACATAGTAAGGTCAAAAGAAACATATTTTTCCACACCGTAATCGCAAAGCGCCTGATAGACACGCTCTAATCGTTCCACCGCCATAAGGGAACGTTCATTATTTACCGCTTTTTTAGCTTCGGCAAGCGCATCTGTGGAACCGAATAAATCGCTTGTTTTTAATAAAACTTCCCTGTCTTTTTCCTTTACATTTTTCGTTAAGAGCAGTTCTTCCGCACCAAAATAATTCTTGCCGGAAATCAGTTCCCGAAGTGTCAGTTCCGTTTCCTCGTCCAGTCCTGCCTGTGCGCAGATGCCCTTGAAATACTCCAGATTTCCGATACTGACCTGAAAATCCGTAAGAGCCGCATGATAGAGGGACTCTATTGTCATGGCTATCATTTCCGCATCGGCATAGACAGACGTATCGCCTATCAGTTCTGCTCCCATCTGCGTGACTTCCTTTAATTTCCCCTGTAAATTGGAATTATTGGTAAAGGTATTGCCCTGATAGCAGAATCGTATCGGAGCTTCTTCATCCATAAAATATTTTGCCGCACATCTGGCGATAGACGGTGTAAAATCAGGACGAAGCACCAGTGTGTTGCCCTCTTTATCAAAAAACTTATATAACTCCTTGGAAGGTGTTGTTCCGACTTCCTTGGAAAAAACGTCAAAAAATTCAAAAGTCGGCGTCTGAATATCCCGGTAGCCGTACGCATGGATTTTTTCCAGCAAAAGCCTTTCTACCGCTATTTTCTTTTCTTTTTCATCACCGTAGATATCTCTTACGCCCTCCGGTGTATGTACCAGTTTTTTGCTCATGACGAATGATTACTCCTTTCTTAACAGCGTATAAAGCATTGTCTTACGCAAATACTTTAATGAATTAAAGTGATAACTCGCTAACATATTAGAGTGATAAACATTTGTAGTATACTGAAAAAAACTGCTGTTGTCAATCTCTATCTTCCAAATCTCTTTGAAGCATATCCAGATAAGGCACTAAAATACCATGTTTTTTCGGCAGGATATATGCCGGATTCAATTCCTCATAGCGGAAACTCTTCCGTCCGCCCTCTTTTGCTCTGTCCCAGAAAAAACGAAGCATTTCATAGGGTAAATAATAAAAAATATCTTTATGGGAGTAATAAATGAGAAAAAAGGCTATTCCTTTTTGTCTTTCAAACTGTTCCATAAATACAACCTGATGTTCATGGATGTTCTGTAGGGAAAAAGTATCGACAGCGCATTCTTTTGCATCAAAACAAACGGGAATCCCCTGTACCGCACCGATATAGTCTACCGTACTTTTTTGGTCGAAATAAGCAAGTGTAATGTGACGGCTCTGTTTATCAATCGTAATCGGCGTAATCGGCGTCGGAATTTTCTGAATCAGGGCAAGCCCGTTTTCCGCATATTTTTCATTGGTTCGGTTGATTAAATCCTCCAGAGTGGAGCCGCGGAGTCCTCTTGAGTTCCATGTAGCCATGTTGTTCTTTAACTTCTTTCTCTTATTTTTTCGAAAATTTCAGGCATCGGTGCATAAAAAGTTTTTTCGCTGATATCGGTAAAAGGTTCCGATAGTTTCGGAAAAACAATCCGGTAAGCGTGTAAAAGCTGATGTGTGATTCCGTATTCTTTCTTGTATCTGTCATTCCATGCCCTGTCGCCGTATTTATAATCTCCAAGTAGCGGTGCGCCGATACCGGCTAAATGGGCACGGATTTGATGTGATTTTCCGGTAATCAGTTCCACTTCTAAAAGCGTTTTGTCTTTTTCTAAGCGGATGGGCGTATATCCGGTTCGGATATAGGAACCTTTCATGCCTGCCTGCTTAGCTTCTGCTGTGCTGTATATCCGTACTTTATTGTTCTTTTCATCTTTATAAAGACAGCCGTCTATTTCCTTTTTCTCCGAGATATGCCCTTTTACATAGAGTCTGTAAAATTTATGAAGGCCACGGGAACTTAAAAGTTCCGAGAGCATCTGTGCACCTTTAAGCGTCTTTGCGCAGAGTACGATGCCGCTTGTATTTCTGTCCAATCTGTTACATGCCGACGGCTTAAACGTCTGCAGTTCCTCTCTTGTTATCCGTTTGTTATCAAGCAGATAGGAAATCAGCCATTCGTTCAGGGAAAAATCGTCTTTCTCCGCCTTTTGTGTCAGGAGTCCCGCAGGTTTATCGGCGATTAGAATATGTTCGTTTTCATAAATCACGCCGACTGAAAACTCTTTTCTTTGCTGCGCTGCCTGTTCCTGCGGTTTTGGCGGATTTCCCATGAATTTAAGAAGTGTTTCCTCTTTAAAATATATTGATACGACATCTCCGCAGGCAATTTTTTCACTTCCGTCCGCTTTTTTATCATTTAAAAGAATATTTTTTTTGCGGAGCATTTTATATAAAAACCCATTGCCTGCTTCCGGCAGTAATTTGTGCAGATACTTATCAAACCGCGCTCCGGCATCTCTCTCCGTAATTGTTTTCTGATACATAAGCGTTTACTCCGTTATAAGGAAATGGAATAAAATAGCCCGATCACTTCATCTCTGTTTTTTTGCCCTTCTGTCTCCAAATTTGACAATTGACCGAGTCGGTCTAAATATTTTTCCAAATTATTAAAAATTTTAATGGTTATGTGTTTAACTCCATCCTGTAAAAGCATTTGTTCTAAATGCTTTTCTCCTGCATTACAGTCGCATTTTTCATCTTCCGTATAGGCGCATATAACACTGCCCTTATATACCATATGGCTTAAGGGAAAGTTTTTTTGATAAGAAGTAAAATACATATCATAAAATCCGGTCAGCTTATCATCATAAGCGGATATCTTTTCCCATGCGTCAGCGCTGCATCCGTGCGCTTTTAAGAACATAATGGCATTAATAGCGCTTTTGCATGCCGGAAGCAGACCGAGTACCGCAACAATCGTCAACAGATTTTTATTGCTTCCGGTGGAATAAATGCCGATACCATATATGGCAAGGGAAATAGCAAAGTAAATGACCGTGCGTATCACTGAGAATTTTTTTTGATACGCAATATAGCCGTAGCAGCCCTTTTGTACTCTTTTTTTCATTTAGTTCACCTTATCAGCCCTTTCGTCAGTCCGTATAACAGCTTCATCGGCAGACCGTAAACGGATACTGCTTTGTGTTTTTTACAGTCTTGCAATGCTTTTTTTACAACTTTTTCAGGTTTTGCCATCGTCATTTTTTTCAAAGTATTCATTTCCCCATACCGTCCATAAGCATGGTCTAAAAACGGCGTCTTAACCGGCCCCGGACAGACAGTTGTTACTGTAATACCTTTTTTCTGCAATTCTTTCCCGAGTGCAAGACTAAAAGAATAGACATAGGCTTTAGAAGCCGCATATACCGCAAAATCAGCCTGCGGTAAAAAGGCGGAACCGGAAGAAAGCTGTATGATTTTACTTCCTTTCCGCATATAGGGAAGACAGAATTTTGTCATCTGCGTCAGCGCCAGTACATTTAAGCGTACCGTCTGTGTTACTTCATCCCTGCTCTGTTTTTCAAATGCACCGTAAATTCCTGCACCGGCACAATTAACAAGCACTGATATGCCGGCGTTTCGTATCATCAGCATTTCGGCAAAACGTGCCAGTTTGCCCTCATCCGTCATATCGATTGCAATCGTTCTGATTTTGACAGCCTGTCCATGTACGCCCTCTGCCGTCAATTCATGCGCAAGTTCTCTTAACCTATCGCGTCTTCTGGCAAGCAGCCATATTTCATCTGTTTTTACGAGACTTCCGGCAAGCTGTCTGGCAAATTCTTTTCCCATACCGGAAGATGCTCCTGTAATAATTGCAATATTCATGCATACACCCCTTTTCCGGTTTTTCATATTACTTATTTATTTTCTTTCACATAAGCTTCCCGTGTTAATGCCCACC
>CAMWMM010000282.1 GCA_947175285.1 uncultured Lachnospiraceae bacterium | reverse complement strand
CTAAAAATATTCAGCCAATATATATTTTTTATGAACTTTTATTTCCTTGGAAAAGTTTTACAATCAATAAAACAACCAGTCCGACAATAATAAGCGGCGCAAAGAGTGAAATCAGGGATGTGGCAATCCCTATCACAATAATCACGAGAACCGTTATAATCACCATCATGAGCCATCCGGGCAGTACCATGGTACGTCCGAATGCTCTGCCATAGCGCCTGTTCGGCATGGATTCATCTTCAACCTCTTCATCATATTCCCGGTTGGAACCATAGCTTTCCCCGGCATGCTTGTTCGCCTCTATAATGCTTTTTGCAAGCAGTCTTGGGTCGCCAAGCTGCGCAAGCACTTCTTCTTCCGTGTTTCCTTTTCGGATTTCGGACTCAATATAATCCTGATAATAACGCACGTTATCTGCCACTTGACTGCTGCTTAAACCGCCTGCCAATGTCCGCTGTAATTTTTCTAAAAATTCATTTTTATCCATATTTATACTAACTCCATGCTTCTTTTTCGCCCTAGCTTTTATCCATTCCGGCGCCCTCGCCAAACTTCCGCTGATAGTATGCCGGATCTTTCTTTAACTCCGCCATTGTCCAAAATGCCTGCAAGACCATTTCCTCTTTATTGCAGTTCGCCGTATTCTTTCCGGTATCCTGTGCCAAATTATAACGTTCCATCTGCCACACATAACAGTCCGTTAAAGAATATCCGCCTGCTTTCATACGGTCCGCAAATCCGTGATGCTCCAGATAATAGAGAAACTCTCCGTATAATTCATAATCGGTCAATATAGTAAGCCACAGCTCATTACACCATTCTTCGGTCTTTCCGGCATAATCGCACAGCATTTTAAGTCCCTCGTAAACTTTAATTTTTTCTGTATCATATATAATTTGAGACATTCTGTCAATATGCTCCTTTTCCTTTGCATCTTTATCTTTACCACTTCGGCGTTCTGTCCAGATAATAAAGCCCCCAGTTACATTCGGACTTCTCCGGCGTACTTCCCTTCCACGGCTCGTCAAAAGCCTCAAAGATAAATCCGATAATCTGCTCTTTTTCCAGCCAGTCAGCCAGTTCGGTGATATAGCGCTTCTGGTTCTCTACACATGCCTGTCCGGCTTTCATTTTGCTGTTAGGCTTAGTTGTCCAGCCCATTTCCGTAAAAAGTACCTGTTTATCGGGAAAGAGTTGTTTCATCTCCTGATAATGTTTTCTATTGCTGTCCACCGCAACATCTATAGTTTCCCCATTATGCAGCGGATAACTATGTACGCTGATAATATCCAGATAATCCCCCAATTCTTTCAGTTGATGCCATTCCAAGGCGCCCTCGCAGAAAGTAACAGGCTTATCAAGCGCTTCTTTTAAGCGTTTTGCATGGGCAAGCAGCCGCTCAGTACTAACCATATGAGCGCCCCATACGGGAGTATTTTCATTACCGACGGAAACAGCGGCAACCTCCGCATCAAACTCTTTTACAAGTGCAATTAATTTTTCTATTTCAGAATCATTTCTCATTCTGTTCTTTTCTAATTCCTCCGGTGTGCGTTCCTGCTTTTCAAAAGGACAGTCCGGATTGTTAACTTCCGGGTCGGAATCAATTCCAATCATACATTTAAGCGGAAGATTCTTTTCACGAATGATTTCCAATGCTCGTCTGGCATGCAGATTAGGGTCATACATTCTGATATACTGATAACCGTCCTTTACCAGAATAGCAAGGTCTTCTGCAATCTGTTCTTTTGTGGGAATTTCTGTTTTAGGACTCTGTCCCTGTCTGTAACCGGAGTAGCATATTGCTTTCCCATATGAAAGCTTTTCCATAAATAAAGTCTCCTTTTTCTTATAATATCCCAATATTTTACAATCACATATCTATTATATAAAGTAAAAAGACATATTACAATATAATATGCCTTTTTACTCTATTTTTAATAATTTAACTCAACCCGCGACGTTTGTGTAACAAAGCATCGCACAACACATGAATAAATTCATGTGTGAAAATCTCTGATTTTTCAGGTTATTCTTTAACACCACCCAAAGCAACACCTGCGATGATGTGTTTGGAAAGAACAAAGTATACAATGAAAATCGGTAAAATCGTGATAACCAGTCCGACATAGATAATACCGTGGTCGGAACGGAATCTTTCACCTCTCATCAACTGTACGAACATAGGCAGCGTATACTTTTTCTGTGATGTCAACAGCATGGAAGGCGTATAGAAATTATTCCATGATGCGATAAAAGCGAAGATACACTGTGTTGCAACAGCCGGTTTCATAAGAGGCATTGCTATTGCATTGAAAGTATAAAATTCTCTGGATCCGTCGATTCTTGCCGCATCTACAATTTCAAGCGGCAATGCGCTCTGCATGTACTGTCTCATGAAGAATACCGTAGACGGCGCTGCAATCGCCGGAACAATCAGCGGAATATAATTATTTCCAAGTCCAAGTCCAAACATGAAACGGAAGAAACCGATAGAGGAAACCTGTACGGGAATCATCATGATTGCCATGATAAATGCCCATGCGAACTGGCATCCTTTGAATTTATAAACGGTAACGCCATATGCTGTCATTGTTGAAAAATATACCGCAAGTATCGTAGAGCCAAAAGCAATAATACAGCTGTTTACCATATACTTCCATAAAGGAACATTTGCATTACACTGGTATAACAGTTTCTCCCAGTTTTCCATGAAATAGTGTGACGGAATCAGGGAAAAACTTGATTGTATATCCACACTTGTTCTGGTTGCGTTAACAATCATGATCCAGAACGGGAACAAACTTAACAGACAAAGGAAAATACAAATAATATTTCTGAATATTTGAGCACCGAGGATTCTTGCATGTAATCCGCCTTTTGCATTATCTCCCATAATCCTATGCCCCCTTTCTTGCTTTCTGTGCCGCTTTGATTGCTTTCTTTTCTTTGATTGCATCCTTATCTCTCATAATATAGAAGAGAATCAAACTAAAGAACAATGTTACAACAAACAGTACAAGGGATGCTGCCGAAGCCTTACCCATCTGTCTGGAACCTGTGAAAGCAAGTTCACGAATATACATAGTAATCGTTCTTGTCGTATAATCCGGATCACCATATCCGCTCGTTGTCAACAGTTTCGGAATATCATACATCTGCAGACCGCCGATAGCGGAGTTTACTAATGTAAATAACATAATCGGACGAAGAAGCGGTAATGTCACGCTCTTGAAAATCTGCCAGCTTGTCGCGCCGTCTACCCTTGCCGCCTCAAACAGTGACGGACTGATACCAAGCACACCTGCTGTCAATACAATCATCGTATTTCCATACCACATCCAGAAGTTGATGAACGAAATAATTCCTCTCGTAGACCACTTCGTATCCAGAAAACGGAACGGTTCAGACCAGATTCCGCTATTGACTAAGAACTGGTTTATCGGGCCGTTCGGATAATCGAATAATTTATAGAACAAAACGG
Organism: uncultured Lachnospiraceae bacterium; assembly: GCA_947175285.1. The sequence goes on along the minus strand of CAMWMM010000282.1, from coordinate 3,172 downwards.
AAATTGTAGCTGCAGTAATGATATTAGGCATAAATGTCAAAATCTTGTATGCGCCCTGTGCTTTCATTTTGACTCTGGTATCGGTAAACCAGATTGCTAAAAGCAATGCCAAAAGGATCTGCGGCATGAAATTCAACAGCCACATAATAATCGTGTTTCCTAATGCACGGAATGTATAGGTATCAAATAAAACGCCGTTGCTGCTCATAAAAATCGAGCCAAAATTCGCCAGACCGTTAAAGGTTGGTCCTATTTCCTGATTCCACATCGTATCCGTATAATTTTCACAAAATGCCAGCCCCATTGTATAAATCAAAGGCCACAACTGGAAAATTGCGAATATGATAAAGAACGGAGCAATAAAGAAATAACCATATCGACCGTATTCTACTGTTTTACGTTTTTTACCCTCCATATCTCCACACCCTTCTTTATTATTTTATTTCTGCCCGGAACACGCCACAGGCATTTGACAATTTTCCGACTCCGGAACTCTCTCAAACATCTGTGCCGCAGTCCCACACAATATAATTTATCTTTCCATCCATAGGAAGAATCGCCTGTGCGATTCTTCGGTGTGAGAAAGATTTGTTCCGCAAATCGTAGAACTTCTTGGCGCCCCGTCCAATGGCGGGACGCCTTTAGAAGTTCTTCTCACACTATTCTACAGTTACAGCCGGATAAGCCTCTGCTACAGCAGTCTTGAAGTCTGCGATAGCTGTGTCTTTATCTTTTTCGCCTTTAGCGTATGCTGTTACCTGTGTATCAAGCAACTCATTGACTTTCTGGTCATATGCGCTCATCCAGGATACATCTACATTCTCAGCAAGAGGAGAGAATACTGCGATGAAGTCCTGTCCGCCTAAGAAGTCATATGCGCCCTTACCAGAATCAGATAATGACTGCATAGCTGCTTTGTTGTTTACATAGTCAAGAGTTTCTTCAGACATCTTTGTCATAACCTCTGTATCACAGCAGAGAGATTTCATAATCTGTCCAGCTAATGCTGTATCAGAACATCCGCTTGTTGCACCTAACCATGTACCGCCCCAGTAGTAAGAAGCAGGACCTTCGCACATATTCCATAAACCGTATGTGCCTGCGCCTACTGCATCGCCGCCGCAGTTAGCTTTGATTGTCCAGTGTAAGAACCATGTACATCCGAAGTAACCGAATACTGCATCTGTGGAAGGACCAGCGTTCCACTCGTCAGACCACTGTGTTGTCTTCTGTGTTAAGTCTTCCTGCTCTAATACTTTAACAACGTCCATGTACTCTTCCATAGCAGAATCCATATGGAATACAGCGTCAGAAGTTACCCAAGGCTCTGTCTTGTTGGACATGAATGTGTTTACAACGTCACCGTTAGAAGAAAGGATTCTTGTAGCGTCACCGGATTTCTCCTTAATCTCTCTTGCTGTATCAAGGAATTTATCCCAAGAATCAATCTTAGCCTGCATCTCTTCAGGGCTCTTTACGCCAAGAATGCTTTCTGCAAGGTCAGTTCTGTACATAAATGCACCGGGGCAAGCCTGCCATGAAAGACCTTTTACGGTATTATTTCTCTGGTCTGTAGCGATTGTGATTGTATAAGGATACATTTGAGACATATCAGAATCTGTGATACCACAGTCTGTTACAGGGATTGTGAAATCACTGTTTGTGTACTTCATGATATAACCAGCCTCGAAAGCGATCATATCAGGATAGTCTTCTGCATCAGGTGTCTGTAATAACTGGTCGATTTTCTCCTGATAAACAGCAGAGTCACCAACGTTTACATACTCAACTCTCTCTTCTATACCCGGATTAGCTGCAAATACATAAGCAAGTCTCTCCTGTAACTCTGTATTCCAGGAATAGATATAGAATTTGTCTCCTGAAGCTGCTGCATCGCTGGATGATGTGTCTGCTGCAGTATTGTCTGCCGGAGCTGCCTGTGTGTTGTTGTCTGTTGATGCTGCCGCATTATCTGCCGGAGCTGCATCATTAGATGAATTGTTTGCTGCACCGTCTGAACCACAGCCTACAAGTAAGCTTGCAACCATAGCTGTAGAAAGAAGTGCACTAAGTAACTTTTTCTTCATGTGGAATTTTCCTCCCTTTTAATTTGTTTTTGCATTTATTATAATTATCAGTTTCCTGATATAAATGCCTTATTTTAAGATAAGGTCAAATCGCATACAGACTGTCCCGGGAAAATCTCTCCCGCTACCGTAATCTGTTCTGCAATCGTTGTTTTGGGATGCTCTATTAGACTTATCAGCTTTTCAGCCGCCTTCTGTCCCATCGCTTTTGTGTCCTGCTTTACCGTCGTAAGCAACGGCTCAATATGTCTTGCGGCTCTGATGCCGTCATATCCCGCTACCGAAATATCCTCCGGGATTCGCAGTCCTCTTTTCTTAATTGCATTGATTCCTCCAAAACAGGCGAAATCATCAGGATAGAGAATGCAGGTCGGCGGATTTTTTAAATCAAGAAGACGCTCGGTATTTACATAAGCAGCCTTCGTATCACGATACGGCGCTTCTATTATGTATTCATCCGGAATATCAAGTCCAAGTTCCGCTGCCGTTTTATAAAAAGCAGTAAGGCGGCTCTTTGCTACCGAAGATTCTTTGCCGTGGATATACGCTATTTTGCGGTGGCCTTTTTCATATATATAATGAAGCAGGTCGTGTATACCTTTTACATTATCTGACATAATCGCCGAAACATTGTGGAACAAATGGTCTATCGTAACAATTGGAATGTCGCTGTTTACCAGTTCCAAAACCTCCGGTGAGGAAAAGTCGATACAGGCAATCACTACACCGTCAAAACCTCTGGACTTACTGTGTTCTAAGTACGACATTTTATTCGGTCTCGTCTTACAGCAGTTGATAAAAGTAATGTCATATCCTTTCGCCTCTGCCGTACTTTTGAAACTGTCCAGTACATATGCGAAATAGTCATGTGTCAAACCGCTCATGTCATCATCTACAAAAAGCACTCCTATATTATAGGTACGATGTGTTTTCAATGCTTTTGCGGCGGAATTGGGGAAATATCCCATTTTCTTTGCTGTCTGTCTGATATGTTCCTTTGTCTCTTCGCCAATATCGCTATGATTATTCAGCGCCTTACTTACAGTCGCCACTGATACTCCGCATACTACGGAAATATCTTTCAT
>CAMWMM010000281.1 GCA_947175285.1 uncultured Lachnospiraceae bacterium | reverse complement strand
GGTTATAAATATGAGCAGCTTGTATTGGATATGATTCATGAATTAGACTCCTGCCTGCCTTATGAAGTTGAGCGTAACTATGAATTTGCGCCGATTAAAAATAAAACAGGCATTGATTCCGTGGAAAGCGCGCGGGCACTGTGCAAAGAAAACGGGATTGAACTATAAGTAGTGAGAACTCGCAGGAAGAATCGCGTTAGCGATTCTTTCATATGAAGAGGGTTCGCACTGCGAACCATAGAAGTTCTTGGCGAAACAGCCAAGCCTGAGAATCAGGCTTTTGCTGTTTGAGTCTTAGAACTTCTCTTCATATTTAACATTTTGACAGATTTGCCCAACATTCCATGCTTGATGAAAAAAGAAAGATACGGGTACAATAGGATAAAAGGAAACAGAAAAACGGAAAAGCAAGGAGGCGCTCTTATGGCAATTTTAGTAACAGGCGGAGCAGGATATATCGGCTCCCACACAGTAGTAGAATTACAAAATGCAGGTTATGATGTAGTGGTGGTAGACAATCTTTCCAATTCCAGTGAAAAGTCTTTGCAGAGAGTAGAAAAAATCACCGGTAAGCCGGTAAAATTTTATCGTGCAGACATTCTGGACAGAGCAGCGTTAGAAGATGTATTTAACAAAGAGAAGATTGATTCCTGTATTCATTTTGCAGGGCTCAAGGCGGTTGGTGAATCCGTAGCAAAGCCTTGGGAGTATTATGAGAATAACATAGCAGGAACATTGACGCTTGTAGATGTTATGAGAAAACATAATGTAAAGAATATCATTTTCTCATCTTCGGCAACCGTATACGGCGATCCCGCCATTATCCCGATTACGGAAGAATGCCCGAAAGGACAGTGTACGAATCCTTACGGCTGGACAAAATCTATGCTTGAGCAGATTCTTTCCGATATGCAGAAAGCAGACCCGGAATGGAATGTAATCTTACTTCGTTACTTTAATCCGATTGGTGCGCACAAGAGCGGAACGATAGGCGAGAACCCCAACGGTATCCCGAACAATCTGATGCCTTACATTACACAGGTAGCGGTAGGTAAGTTAAAAGAACTCGGCGTATTCGGAAACGATTATGACACACCTGACGGAACCGGTGTACGTGATTATATCCATGTTGTAGATTTGGCAATCGGTCATGTGAAAGCATTGAAGAAGATTGAAGAAAAAGCCGGACTCTGCATCTATAACCTCGGTACGGGAACAGGATACAGCGTTTTGGATATCGTGAAGAACTTTGAAGAAGCTACCGGCGTAAAAATTCCTTATGTCATCAAAGACAGACGCCCCGGCGATATCGCAACCTGCTATTCCAATGCAGAGAAAGCAAAAAAAGAACTTGGCTGGGAAGCGCAGTACGGCATCAAAGATATGTGTGCCGATTCCTGGAACTGGCAGAGCAACAATCCGAACGGATATGAAGATTAACTAATTTTTTATATTATTTGAAATGAGCAGGCTGTATAGCAATTCTGTTGTTGGTCGTGCTGTGCATATTCCCTGGCGGAGGCCCTTGAAAGACGCCGGTAGTTAGCGAGGTTTTATCGAGCTTAGTACCGCTGCGCCTTTCACGGAGCGAAAGCGTGCCTCCAAAGGGAATATGCACGTACGGTCGCATCAAGAATGCTATATAGCCTGCTCATTTTAATCCAAAATGTAACCAGAATGTAATATTCTCCGTTTATAATCAGAAAAGTAATAAAACAGTCAGGAAAGGAGCATTGCTATTTCTATGGAAATTTTAAAAGCGGTAAATTTGAAGAAATATTACGGAAGCGGAGAAAACATTGTGAAGGCGGTGGATGACGTCAGTTTTTCGATTGAAAAAGGAAGCTTCACCGCGGTTGTGGGAACATCGGGGAGCGGGAAGACGACGTTGCTAAATCTGATAGGCGGTCTGGACTATGCGGACAGTGGGGAAGTTATCATAGACGGTCATTCGATTTTGAAAATGAAGGATGAGGAACTGACGATATTCCGCCGCAGGAATATCGGATTTGTTTTCCAGAATTACAATCTGGTCTCGGTGCAGAATGTTTATAAGAACATTGTGCTTCCAATCAGGTTGGACGGCAACAAGCCGGATAAGGAATATATCGGTCATATTTGTGAAGTGCTCGGAATCGAAGGGAAGATGGACAGGTATCCGAATCAGCTTTCCGGCGGACAGCAGCAGAGGGTGGCGATTGCAAGAGCGCTCGCGGCGAAACCGGCGGTTTTACTCGCAGATGAACCGACCGGGAATCTGGATTCCAAAATGAGTGCGGAAGTGACAGGACTTTTGAAGATGACCGGAAAAGAATTTCATCAGACGATTGTCATGATTACGCACAACGAAGCAATCGCTCAGTTGGCGGACCGTATTATCCATCTGGAGGACGGCAGGATTGTGGGAGATAAGACCGGAGAAAGGGGGCGGCAGTAAAATGCGTGGTATGTTTCAAAATTCCAATGCAGGACTGGAAAGGGAACTGGCAGCGGAAGATTATAAAGCCCATCCGGTCAGGGACAGAATGGCTATTCTTGCGGTAACGCTGACGACCATTTTGATTTGTGTCGTTTTTACCGTCGGCATCGGTTTTGCAAAAGCAGTAACACTTTCTTTCGGTGCAGCGCCCGGACCGGGGGCGGATAGCTGCAGCATATACGGGGATGAGGAAGTTCTGGAGAAGGTGAGGGAGCTTCCCCAGATTGACTGGGCGGCTTATGTGAAAAGGTGCAGTACGACCTATCTGCATAACAGGGAATTTTCAGGTCTGGAAGTTCGCTTGCTTGCTGCGGATGCAGTGCATTATGATAAAAATATGGTGGAACTCATTGCAGGGAATTATCCTCAAAAGGCAAATGAAATCCTTTTGTCCGATACAATGTCGGAGCGGCTGGGTCTTGGTGAAAAAATCGGAGCAGAGTATTCTCTAACAGTGGTGATACAGGGAGAAGAGGAAGAAATAGAACAGGTTATCCCTATGACGGTATGCGGTTATTATAAAAATCCGCTGAAGAATATCAGTGACATTTACGAGGAAATCTATACGGGGAGCGATTTTATTCAGACCTACAATCCGCTGTTGGCGGAGGGCTATGACCAGATTTATGTCAAGCTGAATAATCTGGCTTTTTTCAAGCTGGGGCGTGACAGAGAAGAAAAATTGGATGAAGTGAATACGCTTGTCGGCGGAAACGGAAGCAGTTATAAAATGAGCGATATGAACGGAGGGGTTATGGCGCTTATCTTTCTAATCGTTCTTATCATTATGTTCTGCGGATATATTTTCATCTATAATGTCTTTGACATTTCCATTGTCAACGATATCAGATTTTTTGGGGAATTAAAGACTATCGGCATGACGGCGGGGCAGCTTCGCAGAATGCTTTTTTACCAGATGAACCGGATTGCCGTGTGGGGCATTGCAATAGGAAGTTTGATTGGATACGGTGTGGGGCAGTTCGCCGGAAAGAACATTGTTTCGCATTTTGCCGAAGGGATTGCTATGTACTATCAGCCGGCAGGAGCGGTGGAATCTTTTGTACTAAGCGCAGCTTTTTCATGGATTACCGTATATATCAGTACAAAGAGACCTTTTCGGGCGGCTTGCACGATTTCTCCGGTGGAAGCGTCCGGATATCGCGGAAAACAGAAGAAAGGTGTTTTTTCGGTACTCTCTTTCGGAATCAGCGGTATTTTATTCCTGTTAGTCTATACCTTGTCGGCGGGTTATAATGTGGATGTGATGATGGAGCGGTATAATGAGACGGATTTCCGGATTTCTCATAAGGCAGCTATATGGATGCAGGAAGAAGCTTACCGTCCAATCAGTCAGGAATTGATTGCGGCGTTAGAGCAACAGGATTTTACGGAGAATTTCAGTTTGATTTATCAGGCGAGAACCAAGCCGGACTTTTTTGTGTGGAATGGCATTTATTGGTACGAGGCGTCGCTCGGAGAAATCGGAAAAGAGGGAGAACTTGCGGCGGATATGCAATCCTTTAATGAGAACCTGATAGAAAAGGGGGAAGATAGGACGGGGTTTTCGGAAAATGAAAGGGGAAACTATCGTGTCAGCGTAGTCGGAGTATCGCCGGAATATCTCGCCCGGGATGAAAAATACATGGATATATTGGAGGGCGCCATAGAGCCGGAGAAATTCGCTGAAGGAGAATATTTGATATATAAACGTCTTGCATTAGGTGGAAAAAATGAGACGCTTGCGCTATCGGAGGGGATGGACTATCAGGTACACGCGGGTGATAAAGTCACGGTGTCTTTTTATGATGATGCAGCGCAGCGATATGTGGAAAAGACATATACCATTATGGCGATTGCTGCGAGTAACTGTATGTTCTCAACGCCGAATACGAAAGAGGGAAATATCATTATAAGCGATAAAGAATTTTGCAGCATTTATTCCGACCATGAAAATCTCGTAAGTCGTATATGTTTTGATGCATCGGCAAAATTTGGCAGCACGAATCTGGAAGCGGGAAAAGAGCAATATGAAAAGGTGGCGGAACTTCTGGAAGCAGACGGCAATTTACAGCTTATGCTTGATGCAAAATATCAGTATGGCGTAGAATTTATGGAGACGAAACAAACAATTACGATTTTAGGGATGTTCTTGGCTGCTATCGTAGGGTTGATTGGTATCGCCAACCTGATTAATACGGTGACGACGGATGTGATGGCAAGAAAACTCGAATATGCTGCCATGCAGTCCGTTGGAATGACCGGAAAGCAGATGGAGAGGGATGTTTTTACGAAATACGCACGGTATATTTTCATATCGGTAGGACTTGCTGCGGTATTTGGTACGTTTATTGCGTATCTGGCGGCCGGCATTCCGATTTTTACAGGGTTTTCATTGTTGGCATTTATACAGGCGTTTCTTATGTTCCTGCTGTTTTCGGTTTTGCTTTGTGCAGTGATGGCGCGGATTCTGACAAAGGCCATGAACAGAAAATCAATTGTGGAAAGGCTGCGGGAAGTGGTGTAATCTGTAACTGGTAGAGGGGGAATAAGATTGGAACAGCATATCCTGATTATTGAAGATGATAAGGCATTGAATGACGGAATTGCCTTTGCACTGAAAAAAGAGGGTTATATTACGCATAGTGCGCAAAGTCTTTCGGAGGCAGAGAAAAGCCTGAGCCGGAAGATGAATCTGATTCTTCTCGACAGGAATCTGCCGGACGGAGACGGCAGGGATTTTTTGAAAAATATCCTTGCCGGACAGTCTGTTCCGGTAATCTGTCTGACGGCACGGGACACAGAAGAGGATATGCTGGATGGGTTTCGCGCGGGATGTGACGATTATGTGACGAAACCCTTTTCCATGCCTGTTCTTATTATGAAAATTAAAGCGCTTTTAAAGCGCAGCGAAGTGACGTCAAGACAGCTTTATATTTCCGAAGGGCTGACTTATGATTTTGAAAGCAAATCTCTGCAAAAGCATGGAACTCCGGTGGAACTTACTGCACTGGAGATACGGCTGTTAGAGTTTTTTATCAAAAATAAGGGAATCGTGTTGACGAGAGATATGCTGTTAGATAAAATCTGGGATGCGGAAGAGCGGTATGTAGAGGAAAAGACGCTGAATGTCAATATCCGCAGACTGCGCAAGAAGATAGAGGAAAACCCGGAAGTACCGGAGCATATCAAAACGGTTTTTGGAATCGGCTACAAATGGGAAGGATAAAGAGAAAGGACATGGTCGTGAAGAATATTATGATATGGGCAATTTTGTTCGGCGTGCTGAATCTGTCTGTATTAGCTGCAGTATATTTTTTTTGGGCGCGCCGTGTAAACGGTACTTTAGATACGCTAAACGATATGATAGAAGATTTGATTTGCGGAAAAGAGAGGATTGAATTTCCGATTGCAGAGGACACTGTTATATCTAAATTACAGGGACAGCTTTTGAAATTATACGATATTCTGCGCTCTCATGAAGAACGGGAGCAGAAACTCAGAAAGCAGCTTGATGAAAATATCGGCAATCTGGTACATCAAATCAATACGCCGATTACTAATCTCCGTCTGTATGTTGACTTTTTGAGAAGAGACGACCTGACAGTGCCGGAAAGAGAAAAATTCCTGTCCTGTATGGAAGAACAGGCGCAGAAGCTTTTCTGGCTGGGGGAGAGTTTTTCCAAAATCTCCCGTCTGGAAACGGGCATTATTCACCTGAGACCGGAAAAGCAGAAAGTCGAACCGGTTCTTTTGCATGCCATCGATCAGGTCATGGTCAAAGCGGAGAATAAAGGAATGGAAATTTCTTTGTTTGGTGAAACACAGACCGCCGCCCTGATAGATCCCAAATGGACGACAGAAGCCCTGTTCAATATTCTGGACAACGCCGTAAAATACGGAAAAGCCGAAACAAAAATAGAAATCATTGCAGCAGACCTTACGAACTACATCAGCATTGCGGTGCGAAACGAAAGCGAAATAAGCATTGCTCAAAATGAGTACCATCAGCTTTTTCAACGCTTTTACCGCGGAAAGGCAAATGCCGAAGTCGAAGGCGTAGGTTTGGGCTTATACATCGCAAGGAAAATACTCGAAGATGAAAACGCCTACATTAAAGCTGAAACAAAACCGGATGGTATGACGGAGTTTGCCGTCTTTCTGTATAAGGGGCAGACGATATGCTAAATAT
>CAMWMM010000280.1 GCA_947175285.1 uncultured Lachnospiraceae bacterium | reverse complement strand
GGCATAATAATTTACAAGACTGCTGTTTTCCGTCACCCCCCATCCCTGATGTTTCGCCTTTGCAGCCGCAAGCTCTGCAAAACTCACGCCACTTCCTGTACTTGTTTTCTGTGTTTTGTCTACGTTGCGGTATGCCCCCGCCAAAGCACCGTTTACTCCTAAAATACTCATAATAACTCCTCTCCTTCCTAATTAAATTTCCAGCAATCCTAAAAATTCCTTCCATTCCATGTAGCCCTTTAAATTTCCGGCATCATACTGCCACTTCATAAATTCTTTTGCAATATCCACCCAATTCATCTTTGTAAAAAAACTATATGAGCCAGCACTGTAATCTCCCAGTTCTCCATATTTTATAGTCGATGCACTTACGGCTAACCCTATTGTATCTTCAAAGCTGCCTTTTCCACTTACTTTCAAATTGGCAGCGTACGCATACATATCAACCGTATCACAGTTTTTCGGGTCTACTTTCGACACATCCACCATTCGCTCCGTTACATTCCCGTCTTTGTTCCATGTTTTCACTTTATAAACCGGATTGTCCGGATCAAAATCCTGCGTTTTATATACGGTAATAGATGAATTGTTTACTAAACAGGCACAAGAAAAAACTGCAATATCCCCCGTTTCCTCATCAGAGCCATGCAAAACGGCTGTCGCCTGTCCCGCTGCCTGTGCCGCTTCCGCCGCATGTTTTGCAAAGTTCCCTCCTGACACATTTCTTTCTGTTTTTCTTGTCTCATACCCTGCTGTCTGATATCCTACGCCGATTCCGTTTATTCCCATTTTTCAAATCCCCCGTTTCTTATTCATAAAATCCCAATACATCTTCATACTGTACTGATAATATGCAGCAGTCCTTTTCTGGCTTAATAACTTCATATCGCTTATCTGTTTCTCAAACATATTCATAAAGTCCGTCCTGTCATGTAACCTCATCATTCCGGTTTCCATGGGAAGCGAAGTGAGTCCTCCGTTTTTATCCACATCCAAATGCGCTTCTAACGCCCTCATTTCCACAATCGTTGCACATTTAGGATTAATCTTGTTGATATGAATGGTCTGCTCAAATTCATCCCCATTTTCATCAACACCTTTTGCAATTACTGTCGGGTCGTCTTCTATCGAGTTTTCCGCATATTTAAGATAGAAAGACAACCCTGTTCCGTTACCGCCTGAATACAGCATATCATCCGTTTTCATGTAAACAATAGATGTATGTGGTTTTGCACTTGCCACATTGCTTAACTGTGATGCAAAACTCGTCCCTGCCGTATTCTGCTGTGCTTTTTTTGCTCCGTGCCATGCCGGATATCCTGCTGCTCCTATTCCATTTATGTTCAATTTTCAAATCCTCCTTACTTTTCTAATAGTAATACGAATCTAACCACCAAAAAGTTTCAAAAAAAGAAATGTTGTTATGAAAAGCAGGATTTTAGTCATGAGCGGACTGTGGAAACGAGCTTAAGTAATTTCCGATATCATTTATTAAAGTTTTGCATACAAAGGTTTCATCTTTCTCCGCAATAATGCCGATTTCGCCGTTTTTACAATTAAATTGGGTTCCTTGAAAAGTACCGTCTGTGGAGAGATTATCTTCAAAATAGCAGACAGCCACCTCATTGAAATGACTGCCCTTTAAGTAACTGTTCTTTGATTAGATTTATTGGTCACCTATAGGTAAATTATCGCCTTGTTCCCAAATAAGTTTACAATTATCAGGAGTACCATAATATACGGCTATATAATTCTTCGCAGATTGATCAAAACCATAAACCATAATTTCGCTTTCCATATCTGTGAGTCTGTCCTTGATTATAGTTCTTTGAACAGAAATATATAAATTTCCGTAATCGTCAACATAAGTTTCCATGCTTCCCCCGCAATATCCATCATGCAGTTCCATTCTTATAGAAATCTTCGTATCCGACAACTCATAGGCAGATATAGAAACCTGTTCGGGTGACACCATACTTCCCTGATATTCAAATAGTACATAGTACGTTCCAAAGACAACTGAAAGCACAATCGTTGCGATTGATATACCTATCAGGAAAGATTTAAAAAGCGAATGTTTCCATGAATGTGCCATTTGGCCTAATACAGCACTATCCTCTTTATTTTCCTCTCTTTCTTTTACACTAACCGTGTATTCACTCTTTAGTTGGTGAAGTATATTAGAACAAACTTCACATCCCGGTAAATGTTCTTCAATCATTTTTCTACTGTCCGCTGAACATACATCGTCACAATAAAGCGGCAGCATATCTTGAATAATATCGCATGAAACCTTAGTCATATTCTTCCTCCTTTATCTGCTCAATAAGTTTCAGTTTAGCCCGATGAAAAGTAACCCTTGCCCAGCTTTCAGTTTTGTCAAAAAGTTTCGCAATGTCACGAAATGATAATTCTCCAAGAACACGCAGGGAAAACACTTCTTTGAACGGCTCTGGTAAATGATGAAGCAGTTTGTGTATTTCAAAGGCTTGTTCCTTTTGTCCAAGCAGAATTTCGATTGAATTTGTATCATCAGCAAGTTCATTAGAAACAGCGTCAAGATCGACATTTCTCTTTCTGCGTTTATCATATAGGAAAAAGGAATGTTTTGCTATTTGACAAAGCCACGTTGATATTTTACAGTCTCCGCGAAAACTCTCATAGTTTTTCATTGCCTTAAAGAAAGTGTCTTGTGTTAATTCTTCTGCAAGTTCTTCTTCATGACAAAGTGCCAATAAAAACTTATAGACATCTTGAAAGTATAGAGCGTATATTTCGTTAAAATCAGAATCGTTCAATCTCCACTCACCTCCCCTCAAGGATAAGAGTAACTATGTCAATTTTTGTTACAGTCTAATATGCAAAAAGTTATTGCCTTCCGGTTTATTATATATGTTGTTACCACTTAGGGAATTGTAAAAAACCAATAGAATCAGATTGAAACTATTGGTTTTCTTAATTTCTAAAAATTTTATTACTTTTTCTTAAATGACCGGTGTGCTAAGCAGATTACTCTTATTATGAAAGCCTTGTATTTTTTCTCTGATAAATTCTAATAATTATCTAAATCAGCCAGTATTTCAAGATTCGCCCTTTCAAATTCGTTAAATACATCATCATCAAAATCCGCGCTTTCACAAGTTGGACTATACCAAATGCACCCCATAAAATAATTATATAAATCTTCGTTAGTAAATATATAACCATGTCTTGCATATATTTCATTTTTGGCTAAATGGATTACCAACATTGGCTCATTTTCAAATTCCTCTTTTGTATAGTATTTCTTATCTGTTTCAAACAACGGTTCAATTACATTTGAAATATCCCGTACTTCTCTGGCATTTTCCCAATAATCAATTATTTCAGAATAATAGGCACTGGCTCTGTAATATTGGCTTCTCTCATTGATTGCATTTATAATTTCTTCCTCAGTCCATGATGAATTATAGCTCGGATAAACCACATTCTTATTATCTTCAACGTCTTCTTTTTCTCTTATTAACTCAAAAGAACCATTGATACCGTAATCACTGCCATTGTCTGCCTTCTTATAATTGAGTATTTCTACATATATGCTGTCACTCAAAAACTGGATATGTAATGTTCCACTGTTTCCCCATTCGTCATCAGTATAATCAAAATATATTTCTGCCTGTTCTATTTTCCCGCTAATATCCTCAATAGATGCAAATCGCTGCGATATTTCCTGTTGTGAAAAAAGTGTTCCTGAAAATTGATCATCTCCCGTAATCGTACAAGATAATTCAATTCCTCCCTCTGCCAAAATCTGTTCATGTGTTTTTCCTTCATAAGACCAATAACCGCTGTACTCATCATAGGTGATGCTGTCTTGTATCTTAACATTTTCTATACCTCATTCATCCTGTACTGCACTTTTCCTTTAAATACTAAATTCCGCCATATATGTATAATCTGTATAATCCCCGGTTCCTCTAAAATCCGTAATAGTTTTTACAATACGGTATCTGCCCGGTTCCAGCTTTCCATAAAGCCACTCAAAGTTAATTACCTTTTCATAGGGAGAATCTTTTTGAATCATATATGCCTCTAAAGTAAAAGCAGCATTGTCAATTACTTCATCCAGTTCCCTCCACTCTCCTGTTTCTTCATCCTGCATTTTGAGACAGAAATCCGATCCGCACTCTATATCCTTATCTGTATCATTCGTAATTTTGATAGTCACGCTGGTATTGGAGCATTCCGTTACTTCCATCGTTACTCCGTCCAACGGGGAAAATACATCTGTATCTGCATCATTTATAGAGATCAGTGTTCCATAGTGCGGTGCTGGCTCTGTAAAACCACCGGAACAAGTAATGAGCACTACCGCACCTATCTTTAATGCCCAATCTTCTTCGCCTTCTGGCAATTCAAAAAATACCGCTTCATACGGAATTACCTCTTCATCCAGCGTCTTTACACAAATCACAGGCACTAATGGCTCAACAGTGTGGTCAATGATTATCCCAGTAAAGGTAATGGTATTTTCATTAGAAAATGGAGTGCCTAAATACCATTCGTTCCTATATAAAACCGCTATTCCGCCTTCCACCTGCGCATATGGCATTCCCAATTCAGGATTAAAATTAGTCTCTCCGTTATTCTCTGGAAAAGTACCTGTATATGACTCTGTATATCCAATAATCGCGCTTTCATCAACTTCTGCGGGCATAGGATCGCCCTCCACCAGATAAACTGTGTCATTTACCATAATCGCTGCCGGATAGACTACAACACCATCTGTTGCTATGTTTTCCTCTGTATCTGTTGATAGAGTAGCATTTATTACTTCCATATCAATACTTCCGTTAATAGCTGTCCAAAAATAACTATTGTATATGATAGTGTCATTACTCATGACGGAGATAGTTTCTATCACATCTCCATTTGAATTGTACCATGAAATCATAGGTCCGAAGCCATTCGTATCTTTGCTCGATTCTCCTCTTTCAAACTGAATAGATGTTATATTGTCTGTTATTTGCTGTTTTATATCTTCATCAATAACTTCAATCTTCTCTCCACTTATAGATGTGACTGTGATTTTTTGAGGACTTTCAATCGAAAAAATCTTTGCTTTAGGAGAAGAAGAACACCCTCCCAGTATTATCATGCTTACCCATAGCAAAGTTAAAACTCCTATAATTGATTTTTTCATATAAAATGTTCCCTTCACTGTCAGTTATATTGATACAAGACACTCTTTATCAATCAGAGCCGCCTTTTTCTCCTTATAATAAATCCGGGCATTTTTCTTTCATATGTCTTATGCTTCCACAAAGTTTTTCTCATAAGCCGCAGAAACCGCTTCCCTTGTTATGCTATTGATGCAAGACACCCTACTCTCTAAACCATACAACCAAACGTCTGCCGCAGTCACTTTTATACCTACTTCCAGATCAGACACTTCCATCGAATAGATTTTTTATTTATCTTGCTTTCATAATTTTTTTAATTTTAAAAAAGCTTAATACAGATAAAACAGTTAGCAATAGGTACAAAAAAATCCATCCCCAAACTGTAATCGCTTCAGGTAATCGAACATTAATATATATAAATATGAAACAAAATATAACACATACACCAACCAATAATTCCCATGGTTTACAATCCTCTCGCTTTTGCTTTTTGAATTCCTCTTCCGTCAACTCCTTATTGCCCTCACCAAAGTCTATAGTGTACAAATTTATTGGCATCCTTTCATTGTTCATATTTTTTACCTCCTCTTTGTTTTAGTAAGTTTATACTTTGCTATTTACTATTTTACTACATATATCTCCTACAATTCCACTCCTTACCAGAAGTGAACTAAATCTCAACTTCTATATTCAGTACAGAACTACTTATCCCATTTAATAAACTATCTTTGCAGGCTAGAAAAACCAATAAAATAGGAATCACAAATATGACACAACAGGCAAACACATGATTCTCAATCAGTGTTTCTCCTTCCGATAAAATAACGGACAGTGGGTACTGATACTGATTATCCAAAAATAGTAACGGTTGCTCCACAAGATTCCATGTATCAATCAGATTCAGAATCAATAAAGCACTGATTCCATCCTTAACTTGTGGCAATACAATTTTAAAGAAAATATGAATATGTCCTGCACCATCCATCTGCGCTGCTTCCAAACATTCCTCAGGTATATTCTGCATAAACTGATAAAGTAAATACACACCAAATGTTGTAAATATATTGGGCAAAATAACTGAAGCATTGTGATTCAAAAGCCCTATTTTGTCCATCATCATCATCTGAGGCGCAAGCATAATCTGATATGGTAACATCATAATAAGAATAACACTTAAGAGAACTAACCGTTTACCGGGAAAATGAAGCTTTGAAAGTGCATATGCTCCTCCTGTTGATACTACAACCGTCCCTACTGCGATAAAACCACTTATCCCGACACTATTCCAAAAATAATACCAAAAATCAGAACTTTCCCAAAAAGCACCTATGTATTGCTCAAACGAAAATTTTTCTGGCAATAAGGACAATTGCGCATATTGTGAAATTCGGTTACCATGTTCGATCATCCCATATGTTTTTATAAACTCATCAGAAGATAAAAAAGAATTGCATAAAATAAATAAGAAAAATAAAAATGCTTTGTTACAGGATATATAGAGTACTAGATATTGGTAT
>CAMWMM010000279.1 GCA_947175285.1 uncultured Lachnospiraceae bacterium | reverse complement strand
GCTTTTTATCCCCAAGGGCGGAAAATGCAGAATGTATCTTATTTTTTCCAAATACGGAAATAGCAGAGCCAAGCACCATGCCCAGCACCCAATACCTGAATATCTGTTGTAACTGGATGGTGAAATAATACCACACATAGACAAATTCCCGCCTTATAATATCCACCCGGAATCACCTCGCTCTTTTTTGTTCATCACAAAATATCTACTCGTCAATGGACACTAACTGGTATTCCCTGCTTCCGAGTCCGATGTCCTGCGCATGTTCCAATGTATGCAGTCCATTCCGGGATTCAATCCTCTTTACCAGAGAATCTCCATCCTCCGCCCCGTACACCAAATCAACACATGCCTGATCCACTGCCACCGGATCAAAAGATGCCAGAATTCCAATATCATGCATATCCGGCTCAGAAGGATTCCCGTCACAGTCACAGTCCACGGACAGACGGTTCATCACATTGATATATAGGATATTCCCATCCAGGTAATCCACTACCGATTTCCCGGCTTCTGCCATAGACTCAAGAAACGCATCCTGGTCTGCGCTCCACATGCTTCCTCCCTTTCCTCCGGTATGGATATGCTCCTTACCCTCTGACGATGCAATTCCTATGGATATATTTTTAATTGCTCCGCCATATCCTGCCATGGCATGACCTTTAAAATGTGACAACACGACAAAATAGTCATAATTGGCAAAATTCGCCCCTACATAATTTTCTGTCAAGTTGCTTCCCCCTGTGACCGGCAGTGTCATAGAGCCGTTCTCGTCCATGATATCCACTGTGGCAATGGCTGTATAGCCATGGTCTTCTGCAACCTGATAGTGCATGGCTGTATTGGATCTGGAACCTCCGTAAGCCGTATTGCACTCCACAATGTTTGCATTCAGGGACTGTACCAGTTCCCCGATTAGGTCAGTCCGCAGATAATTGCTTCCGGGTTCTCCTGTACTCAGCTTTACTGCAATATTGCCTTCCGGTGATGCTCCCAATGCTTCATAGATAGCCATTAACCCGTCCGAACTGATGTCTGTGGTCATATAAACCACCGGAGCCCCTGTATTTTCCGTAGCAGTGCCTTCCGCACTGCCGGAACTCTGCGAATCTGAATTCTCCTGTGAAGATGCGGACTGCCCGCTGCCCTGCGTACCGGACTCTTTAACTTCCGTTTTTTCTGTCCGTCCTTCGGTCTGTGCCTGATTTCCCGCATTCTGGTTTTCTCCAGTCTGTCCGCAGCCCGTCACACCAAGTATCATCATTCCTGCTGCCATGAGCAGCGCCAAAATCTTTCTTCTCATTCTTATATTTCCTCATTCCATACTTCCTTCGCCAGACGGAAAACAGCCCATCCTTTAGGCCAACCCACATACATAGTAGCATGGGTAATAATTGCAGCAATTTCCTCCCTTGTCACCCCATGGTTCTTCGCATTCTGCAAATGATAGGTCAGGGAAGAATCTGTGATGCCTGATGCCATCAGTGACACCACTGTAATGATACACTTTGTCTTTACGGAAAGTGCATCTTCGTTCCATACCTCCCCAAACAACACATCATCATTCAGATGTGCAAACATCGGTGCAAATTCTCCAAGGCTCTCCCGCCCTGCGGTCTGTACTATTTTTTCACTCATTTCTGTTATCCTCCATTTCTATTTTTTAGGCTTGTTCTGTGCCATGACTCCCGCCAGTGCATGCGGCACATAAGGCTCCTCCAGATAACGAATCTCGTCCTCTGTCAGCTCCAGTTTCACCGCTTTTGCTGCTCCCTCGATATGATGGAATTTCGTTGCACCCACCACAGGGGATGTCACTTTTGTGAGCAGCCATGCAAGGGAAACCTCTGTCATGGTAACATCCCTCTTTTCCGCAATTTCCTGTACACGGCGGATGATGACCTCATCCTGTTCCTTTGTTGCATCATATTTGAATTTTGCATAACTGTCCTGCTGAAGCCTCTTGCTGTCCTCTCCCGGTTTTCGGGAAAGTCTGCCGCTTGCCAGCGCGCTGTATGGTGTGAGGGCGATATTCTCCTCATAACAAAAAGGCGCCATTTCCCGTTCTTCTTCCCGGAAAATCAGGTTATAATGCCCCTGAATAGATACGAACTGCGGAAACCCTTCTTTCTCTGCAAGGGCATTTGCTTTAGCAAGCTGCCATGCATAGCAGTTGGAAATCCCAATATAGCGTACCTTTCCTGCTTTTACCACATTGGACAATCCTTCCATAATGTCATAAATCGGTGTCTGATAGTCCCACATATGGTAAATATAGAGGTCAATATAATCCATACCAAGATTCTGAAGGCTTTTGTTGACCATTTTTTCAATATGCTGCTGTCCCGTGATTCCTGCCGAAATGTCATCCTGTGTTCGGGGCAGAAATTTTGTTGCCACGATAACCTCGTCCCGCTTTGCAAAATCCTTTAATGCCCTGACTACATACTGCTCACTGGTTCCGCTCTGATAAGCAATCGCCGTATCATAAAAGTTTACGCCAAGCTCAATGCCGCTCTTAATGATTTCCCGTGAATGTTCTTCATCCAAGGTCCACGAATGCTGCCCTTCCCCTGCATCGCCGAAACCCATGCATCCCATACAGATACGGGAAACGGTCAGATCTGATTTTCCTAATTTTGTATACTTCATGTCCTGCTCCTCCTACATTGATTTTCCAAGATTATACGCTCTGTATAAATTCTTTTACAAGTGTATTGGAAGTTCCTTTACCCCCAGCAGTTTCTTCACACAAGTGTATGTCATCTCATAAACGGAAAGATATACAAACCCTACATCTGCCTGTTCCATTGCCTCTCATTTCTTATTGTTATTTCAATGTCTTTGTAATCCAAAAATACACATCTACGCCCCATGTATCGTCAAGGTTTGACTCGTAGGCTTCCTGTACAGCCTTTGTCAGGCTCTCCACATCTGTATAATACCCAACAGGTGTTGCCGTAATATTTGCCCCATCTATGTCTTTGAAATAGAGACGCAGCTGTCCGCCGCTGAAAAGATAAAGCTCACCGACTTTTACATCTGCTATTTCCTGCTCATCATCCCTTGTATAGTTTCCACGGACATTCTGTGCTACAAATCCCTCCTCTTCATCATAAGTATAAGTAGGGAATAACAGTTCATTGCCGGAAAGATAATCCAGCATGGTTAGGGCTGCATCATTGTTATACATGTTAACGTTCCACTTTTTCGTCCCATCGCGACCGATGCGTACTGATATTGCATTCTCCAGAACTTCACCACTGTCGTCTGCATTTCCGGCATCTGATTCTTCAGAAAGATTACTGTCTGGATTTACCACCTCTGCAGGAGGCTCTCCCGGATCTTCTGCCTTACCGCCGCAGCCGGAAAGCAGTGCCACGCTACACGCCAATAGTAAAGCCAAAACCCTCATTGTCATTTTTTTCATTTCTAATAGTCTCCTTTCCCTTAAACATCATTTTCATTGATCAGATTTATTATGCTCACCTGCTTTAATTTTGCAGAAAAAGCCCATGCAAAAAAGAAAAACAGCGCCGGCAGAATAAGAATCGGGAGGATATTCCCAAGAATACTGAATCCCGAACGGAACTGCCCTATTCCAAAATTCTTAAGAATCATGCCTACTGCCCCATCTGCCGCAACAGCAGAGACCAAAAGCCCGCATACCGTCCCCGCAGCAGAAACGATCAGAAAGCGGAATGCAAAGGAGCGCCTAAGCTTCTTTGCCGATAGCCCCATACTCTTATAGACAGCCATCGTATTGGCCTCATAAATAAGAAGCTTCCCTGTGGTAAGAGCTACGGCAATCAAAATAAAAAACGCTGCCACCAGATAAATTACAGCAATCAGTCCATGCATCATGGCAACGATACCATCTAAGCCTGACCAACTATTGGTATGTACGTCAATCCCACGGTAATTCTTCTGAAGATAATTCATTGCGTAATCCCGCACAGCACCATCCTCCAAAACATAATGGTAACACCAGATAAATCCGGTAATATCACCGATTCTGGAATATCCCTCCATACTCATACCTATGTTGCTGCCCATACCGTTTGCACATTGATAAATGCCGGAAATGCCGTACTCCTCCGCCCGCCCGTTTGCCGCCACGCGGACCGTATCCCCAAGGTTAAGTTCCAGTTCATTTGCGACAGTTTCCGTAATCAGGATGCTCCCTCCATCCGGCAGTTCTCCTTCCATCAAATGAAACCATTCGGTATCATTCAGCACATTGGCCTCATATTCCTGCCCGTTTACGGTAACACTCTGCATTGCAAGCTCATAGGCTTCCCGGATTGGGGAATACCAGTTTATCACCCGTTCAATCTCATCCATAGGAACATCCCTGTTAAAGGGCTGCACTCCCAAGTCATGGTCCGCCACGCTGAAGGCATTCATGAGCCCCTCGCCATTTGGTCCCAGCCAGCTTCCCATACGGCCAACCACAGACAAAAATATCGTTAATACAAAAGCAACAAGGTACAATGCAATATAATTTCTGCGGCGGCTCTGTATCTCCCGCATGGCAATATCCCACTCCAGGGAAGCCTTCCGAAGTTTAGAAAAAACCACTCCTCCTCCCACACTCTCCTGAAAGATCTGTACGGGCGCTATCTTTAAGATCCGCCTTGTCCGCAACATTAAAAATAGAGCGAACAGCAGAAGAAACACTACAAGCACAAGGAGAACGGTCACTATGGACAGTCTGATCTCAACCAACATTCCGGTAGAAGATACCAGCTCCTGCGCCAGAAGCCGGGCTATCATTCCTGAACAGAAAAGCCCTGTGATAAGCCCTGCCAGCATAACGCTGCCATAGGCCGTCAGATAGGCGTTCCGAATCAGCCTTCCGGGTAATCCTATAGTTTTCAATGCAGCCATATCTTTCTTATCCTGCTCAATCAAAGCCGAAAGGCTGTGACCGGTTACAATTAGGCAAATAGCTGTCAGCACCATTGAAAAAGCAAACATAAAACCACACAGGATATTCTGCAAGAGAAGCATATAGCTTAATATGGACTTCTGCCGGTAGGAAAATTCGGTATGGAGCGAAATATCCGTATTTTCCTGTATTCCTGCGTTAAATTCCAATGCCGAAAGTTCACTGTTATCTCTCTGAAAAACATGCACCATCGCACCATTCCTGCCAAGCACATCCGTCTCTTTCGCATTACGGAGAATGCCCTGCATATTTTCGTAGTCGGAAGCATTTATAAGAAAGCTTTTCATATCAATCATGGAACTTCCCATAAATCCGTCGGCAAAATATCCTGCCACGGTCAGGCTGACAATGCCATCTTTCCTTGACAGTTCAAATTGAATCGTATCCCCGATTGTTACATCAAAGCCTGACTGCATCGCCGGGGAAATATAAACGGTTCCGTCAGCTACTTCCGGCGCTGCCGCCTGAGTGCCGTCAGCATTCAGAAAACGGTAATCCACCGTACCGTCATAAACAAGCAACTGCCCCTCGTTATCTGAATATCCGCCATTTATTTCGTACCCTGAAAAAATAAGCGGCTGCGCGTATGCCTTCTCCACATCCGGCAGAGCCTGCATCTGCTCTGTCAAGGAGTCTTCTTCTCCATTTACCCAGATGGTCAGTTCCCCGAATCCAAGACGTTCCATTTCCTCTTTCACATAGGTATTGCCACTGATAAATAAAGTGAGGGAAGAAAAAATACAAGCCGACAGAATCCATACTAGCAGAAAAATCCCAACGATACTGCCCTTTTGTCGTTTCACTGCTGCCAAAAGCAGCATTTTTCTCATCTCCATACTTACCACCTGAAACCTTCCAGCCAACGTGTAAGCTGATTTTCTCTTGCTTCGTCCCTGCCCCGATATGGCGTCATCTGCAATTCCCCTGTAACCATGCCATCCTCCAGATAAAGGATTCTATTTCCTCTAAGAGCCGCTTCCCTGTCATGAGTCACAAGCAGTACCGTCTGCCCTTCATCATAAGCCGCCGTCAGAAAATTTAATACCTCCACAGTATTTGCCTTGTTTAATGCCCCTGTCGGTTCATCGGCAAAAAGCACCGCCGGACGGCCCATGAGGGCCCTTGCCACTGCCGCCCGCTGTGCCTCTCCGCCGGACACATGGGAAGGCAGTCTTTTCGCAGCCCCGGAAAGTCCCATCCTGTCTATCAGTTCGGCTGTCCTCTCCCTAGTCTCCTGTTCTGACATAGAAGCGCAGACCAGTCCCGCCATACGAATATTTTCCTCTAATGTCAGATTACTAACCAGATGCGTCCGCTGAAAGACGAAGCCAAATTCACCTGCCCTTAAAACTTCCAGTTCTTTTTCAGAAGCCTTTGTGATTTCCTTTTCCCGGTAAAAAACCCTTCCCTCCGACAAACGATCCATACCGCTCAAAGCATATAGCAGTGTGGATTTCCCCGAACCGGAAGAACCCATGATCACCGTAAAATCACCTGCATATACATCTATATCAATTCCATGCAGAACTTCCGTTTCTTCAAACCTTTTTATCATACCAGTACCGTGTAAAATGGTTTTCTTCATACTCTTTGTCCTCCAGTCTTTTCACCGGCAACAGCCTATGAAACCCATTCCAGAGTGATTATAACATCCCCGTTGCCCAGAAGCGCCTCTAATTCCTCGGCAGATTTGTCTGTAATTCTTCCGAGTCTTGTGTATGCCCAGGAATTGGAACCATAAAACACTACCATCTGATTGCCCG
>CAMWMM010000278.1 GCA_947175285.1 uncultured Lachnospiraceae bacterium | reverse complement strand
ATGGAACGGTTATTGAAGTGAATGGGCATAATATGGTGGTGGATATAAAGGGAGAAGATAACGAAACAACAATCATATTGCTGCCCGGCTGGGGATCGCCTTCGCCTATCCTGGAATTTCTTCCCCTGGCGGAAGAACTGTCAGAGGATTTCAGGGTTATTACCATAGAGCCGTTTGGATATGGACTTTCCGACAGGATTGGAACGGAACGGGAAATCAGCGTTGTCGTGGAAGAACTGCATGAGTGTACCCAAAAGTTAGGCTGTGATCAGTATTATTTAATGCCACATTCGCTTTCCGGGTTGTATTCCTTATACTGGGCAAATACTTATCCGCAGGAAGTAAAGGGCTTTATAGGGATTGATCCGTCTGTACCCAAGCAGTCCGATGAAGAACCACTCCCGATCAGCATGGCAGCATTGAATAAGCTATCGGCGTATTTCCAGAAGGCAACAAATGTGTTGGGAATTACCCGCTTATTATCCATAGGGCATCCGGAAAATGCAATCTATGCAGATACTTCTTATCCATATTCAGAAAGGGAGTTGGAAGTATTCCGCATTTTGTCTATGGATTTCGCATACAGCAAAGATATTATGAATGAAATAGGGCATATGGAGGATAGTCTGGAGTCTGTAAGGGATATGAAATTTCCTGAAACAGTCCCGGTATTGCAATTCGTTTCAGAGGATAACTGTGAGCTGCTGGAAACATGGGAAACGCTGCACAGGGAAGTAATTGCAGAAACGGATAAGAGCGAAGTGCTGCGGCTGGATGGCGGGCATTACCTGCATTTTGAGAGAAAACAGGAACTTGTTGAAAAAGTAAGGGAATGGGTGCGGAGCGTGGAAGAAGGCTATTAGATATTTCCTTTTTCTGCAACAGAAAGCCGTTTTCTGCAAGGTCAATGTAATTGATATGTTTTTCTGCTATGATAAAAAGTGTATGGCAAAAATTTATGCATATAGGTATACACAACGGTTAAACTTTTTATATAAATTCAGTAAGGTTTAAAAACTCATATTTATAGGAAATGTAGCTTACACACATTTCTGTATTAGAACAAGGAGAGTGAGAAATGGATAAATATAAAGAACTGATAAGTCTTTTTTCGGATGTTCTCGAAAAATCGAAGGATTACCATATTGCGTATATCTATCAGGTGGGCTATGTGTCTTTGGTTGGTTTATTAAGCAAAGAGGAAGGGCAGAACCTGTCAATGATAGTTGATGAAATATTTTCCTCGCCGGAGGACATGGCGGAAAGTTTACTGCGTAACTGGCGCTGGCAGTGGTTTTATGAAAATAGGGAATTGCTGCCACGAAAAGATTATGATGATATTTGTAAGCTCGATGATGAGCTGCCGGACAGCCTGCGGGATCAATATAAGCAGGATATTCTAATCTGGCAGGATAAAATACAGGCTGTCTTACAAAAAGAAAGTTAAGTCTGTTTGTATATCAGACGTCCGATGAGGGAAGTAGCAGAGATAAAAACAAATACGATTGCTTGTAGAAGCATATACCTTGTGTTTTGGGTGAAGATGAAAAATAAAGCCAATAAAAAGCTGATAAGCATCGTGAAATAAGTTCTCTTAATGAATGTGCGGTTTTCTTGTGCATCTACTTCCCGATTTGGATGGTCAACCGGACCGATGACTAGAATCAGTATGGCAGCAAACAGATACAGTGCAAAAGAGATCGGAATGGGTATCGTTAAATATTTTACTGCCAACAGAGAAGATGTAAGTATGAAGCAGGAGCCTATAAAACAGGCAAAATATGTTTTCATATGCAATCCACCGCCGTAGGAGCGCATAGGGATAAAAAACAGGAAAAAGAAAAGGCATTCAGGCAGCATACCAAGAAACAGGGCTATTATAATGCTGCATATGGTACTCGCAGACAGCTCCAAAAAGCATTGAAAACCGTACTGATAGATCTCAACCAGTTCTCCGGTAATGATTTCTTTTTCATATATATAATCTGCTAATTTTTTTGCTAAATGTTCCATGACAGCTCCTTTTAATAATTTGAAAACCAATCCATATGTTATCCGGCTTTCTCTGCATATGAACCATACATGACGACAATGACCTGAAATATATTGTCGTTGTCTATTATATCCATTTGCCCATGATAATTTATGACGGCATGGTTTATGGATGAAAGCCCAAGACCGTGATATATGGTATCGCCTTTTGTAGTTAGATAATGTCCGCTATTATTTCTTTTCCGCTTTGTTCGATAGTTATTTTTTATGCATAGCTGAAAGATGTCTTTGGCATAAGAAATATCAAGGCATATAAATCCTTTCCCGTCCGGAATATCCCGGCAGGCTTCCAGTGCATTTTCCAGCAAGTTCCCTAGAACTATGGCTAAATGCCCGCTTTGAAATGGAAGGGATGCGGGTACAAGAACATTGACATTAAATTGTATATTATCTTTCTGTGCTGCAGCATATGCGTTATTGATTAAGGAATCAACGACTATATTACCGCTGCGGGAAACTTCCTCCGGACGGTCTCCGGCGCCGACATCTAACATTTGCATGATGTATTCCTCTGCCTCGCTGGTCTGCCCTGCCTAAACCATTCCGAGAAGTCCGGAAAGATGATTTTTTAAATCATGCTGGATTCTGCGGATTTCAAGATAGAGGCTCTCACGTTCTTCCGCCTGCTGGCTGCAAAGCTCCAGTTGCTGCGCATACAGACGGTTTTGCTCACGCAGTTCAGCGTTCCGGCTGATCCAGTCGTAGACCTCAAAGATAACATAGTTTATAACCAGCAGCAGGAAACTCGCTGTGGCAGAGAATATCATATACTCGCTATGAGCAGCCGCAATAAGAAATATATGGTGCATCACATAAATGCTGCTGACTGGTATCAGCAGAATGCTCAAAAAATAAAGCAGGGGAATTTCGGAATAGTGGTTATCCTTGATGCAGTGGCTTATGATAACTGATAACAGCAGCATACATATTTTAGATATGAAACTCCCGGCATCCTGAAGCGTTCTGGAATCAAAACCGACAGATATTAGTATCATCAGGACAATGACTTCCACTAACATCCATACCGTGCATATCAATATAGAAAATATGCAGCGCTGCTTGACACTTCTTTTGCGGGTAGCTGAACTTATCATAAAAATCAGCAGGACATTCCCAAACAATAACAGTTGAGGCGGGAATACGGAACTGATATTGTTTATGATCAGAAAGCCATAGTATATGCCCCATTCTATGTAACCCTTTAAATTCCTGTTCTCCGGTCCCCAAAATACCTTCATATATTTTCGTATAATGAGAAGGTGGAGCAGCGACAGGAGCAGTTCGGGTATCATCGTCAAATATTCAGTCATTCTTCTATGACCGCCTTTCCGCCTGCAATCTTACAAAGCTGCTGGCGCACTTCCTTCTGCCGATCCTCGCTGATTTTCAATTCCATTTCCTTTCCCATGAAACTGATAGTAATATTGAAAAAGTTCATTTTCTTCACATAGCCGTAATTCACTAAAAAGGACTGGTGTATACGCAGAAAATATTGCCTGCTTGTTTCCAGTTCCTTTTCGACATTGTTGAGCTTTCCATAAAAATGTTCATCAGATCCGTCTTTAAGGTGGATATAAACGATTCTGTTATTGCTTTCAAAATAAACGATGTCTCTTACGGGCACTTTCTGAATTTCCTTGTTGAATGTAAACTGATAGAATACTTCTGCCTCATTGATGCGTATACAGGATTCCTCAAAATAACGGGCAAACTGGGCATGGTTTAAAGGTTTTGAGAGATAGCGGAATGGCTCCACTTCAAACAGTTCCTTTAAATATTTGTCATAGCCCGATACATAAATCAGCAGTACAGTCCGGTCTATTTCACGGATGTGCCGTGCAGCCGTTATTCCGTCTACCTGCTCCATTTCAATGTCAATAAATATAAGTTGATAATGCTCGCCGTTCTGAATGCTTTTCAGAAGGGTTTTGCCGTCAGAGAATACTTCGGTTTCCACACGGATGCCTAACTTCCGGCTTTCTTCAAATACCAAAGTTTTGATTTCCCCGGTAAATTTTGAATCATCATCACATATTGCTATTCTCAGCATTTTTATCCACTTCCTTTGCAGATGCTTCTTCGCTTTCTCTCTGCGCCTGCTCTAAGCGCTCAAGTATGCAGCGGAGTGTCTTTTGGTTGATTTCGGATAACTTTTGATAGCGGAGGACAATATCATAGCATTTATCCATTTCCTGATTCATGCGGTACTGTCCGTTATAATCACGCTTTGTATCAGAAATTCCAAGTATGTAGTCAGTAGTAACATTAAAGTAGTCTGCCATTTCTATGAGCGATTCAGAAGGAATATCATAAGCGTGATTTTCCATTCTGCTTACTGCTTGTTGAGTAGTGTGAATTACTACTGCAAGGGCCTCTTGCGACATGTTCATGTTCTTTCGTAGCTCACGAATACGATTTTTACCATGTTTATAACTTCCTTTCTGATAATATTTTTACATAATTAGACAAAATATGCTAACAACATGAGTGAGTATGTAAAATACTCATATATCGGTAAAATAGAGGACACGCAAGTTTAATATCGGTATGGCGTAGTTACAGGGGAAAAATTACATGCTGTGTCGGAATTTCAACATTGAAAAGGAAAAGCCTGCAAAATAAGGTATACTGGCAATGAAAATGAAATTGGAGGTGTATTATATGTCAGACAACAAAAAGAAAAATATCGCGGCAACAATTTTGGGAAAAGTGGCACTCAATTCTGCTAAAGCAGCAGCGGACAGCAGATGTATGTATTGCCTCCATCAGCCCAAGCAGCCGACAGGAATGAAGAAGCTTTTTCGATAAGAAAGCTGACATGCGGAAGAAAATACTGCCATATGCGTGAGGAAACTTATACATATGGCAGTATTTTTGGAAAAGAAATTCGGTCAATTTATTTCCATTGTAATGAACTTAAAAATATACAGTAGACAATCTACACGGTAGAATGTGAAAACACACGAATGATATACATTTGAAATTCATGCGTGTTTTTTTATGCGCAAATTCAGGACAGGAGTATATTGTATATTTTTATGTTAGCGGCATATGGGGTAAGAAGATTTCCCAATTTAATAAAAAATCATAACAAAAGAAGAATACATATGAAAGGATGCGTCCTGACATAATGTATTTTTTTATGCATGTCGAAAAATGCAGCTTTATGTTTGTGTCTGTATCCATAGTCCTCCACTTTGTTCTTCATTTCTAAAAATAAATCAGAATGGAGAATAGATGAATGAAGGATATAAGATATATTATTGCGGATAACGTGAGATTATACCGGAAAAAAGAAAATTTAACACAGGCAGAGCTTCAAGAATGGGCAGATCTGTCACTGGACTCTATAAAACGGATTGAGGGTGGAAAAAGAACAACGTTATTAGAGAACTTTATAAGGCTGCCGGATGCTCTCCGTATACCGTTATCTTTCTTCTATATGATCAAATGGATGAGATACCAGAAGTAGAACGGATATATTGCATTTTAAGAGGAAGGGGCGAGAACTAAAAGGAATATTTGTTACATATGTTGAAAGAAATAGCGAAAAGATTGGACAAGCTGTAGATAAAAAAATATAGGGGAAAAATTACGAGCAGTATGGGAAAAATTACATGCAACAGTTTAATGGATTGATTTTTGGTATTATAAAAACGGTTACAGTAATCACATATTAAATTGCAATTTGAAATCACTAAAAACGAAAGGAGAAAAAAACATGAGCAAGGCAATGAGAAATCCCATGAACAGGACAAATGACAAGATGGCAGTGGGCTATGAGATCAGCGAGCAGGATCTGGCAGGCAAGTCCGGTGCTGGTATCTTTACGGCTATCCAGTTGACATTGGCTGGGAAATGTGGCGAGCATTTCACAGGTTCTTATGAATGCACCAGCAATAATGTTTCTTGCGGCTAATGCAGTAAGGGCAGGTTGTTGAGTTAGGTCAAATGATGCCACAAAGTTAGCAGTGCTTTCATATGGCTGCTACTTTGTGGCGTTTTTCATGTGAGGTGATATTGTAAAATGAGTCAATTTAATTCTAAAGAAAGCTATGATAAAATTATTGAATTTTGGAAATCATTTTTCCCGGAAATAAATTCTGTTGAAGAGTTTAAAAGAATTATTTCGATTTTTTTTGATGAAAGTATTGAAGAAATTGCAAAGTTAAGAGAAGAAGATGCATTAAGTGAGAAAATAATCGGCAAATATTTCCCGCCAAGAGATGTGAATATATATTTAAAAGAGATTAATAATCTGATTCAAAAGGAAATACAATGGGTTCATTTTTTTGAGCCGATTGTTAATTCCTATTTCACAAGTTTGTATGAAAAGATATCATATAGTAAAAGTATTGAAAATATAGATTTATTTGTGAGAAGTATTTTGAGTAATTTATATAAGAAATTGGTAAACATGGCTTATAGAGTAATTGTTTTAGAAATAAGTATAGCAAAAGAAGATGAACGGCTTAAAGGCGATACAAGTGTTGAGAGAGGAAAATATTATTGTGATGTTTTGTTAAGGGATAATGAATATCTTAAAGAAATATATGGGATATATCCAGAACTTATAAGATTATTGGATGATAGGACAAAGAATTACTTTGATTATATAGATGAAATTATTACAAATATAGAACAAAAGCCAGAATTAGAATCAACATAT
>CAMWMM010000277.1 GCA_947175285.1 uncultured Lachnospiraceae bacterium | reverse complement strand
GTGTGATACAATTGGCAATAGATAATTTCTTATTATCCTCGGAGGATTATATGAAAATACAAAATATTACAGATATGATTGGCAATACGCCGCTTTTAAGAGTAAATGATAAAATTGAATACTATGCAAAAATAGAAGGCAATAATTTATTCGGCAGTGTTAAGACAGGGCAGCAAGATATTTAATAGAAAGCATAGTGTAATAAGGCGGGTATAGATACTGAATTATTAAATAAATAATTGAGCCAATGAACAGTCTTGAAGTAGGTATTTTCAAGACTGCTCAGAGCTACTATAATTGGCTGGATACATTCATATTCTTACGGGGATGTTTGGATTCAAGAATATCCTTCTGCTTTGACATAGTAACATGTGTATATATTTCTGTTACGTTTATTGAACTGTGTCCTAACATGGTTTGAATATATCGGATGTCAACATCTTCTTCTAAAAGTAATGTAGCAAAAGAATGACGGAACATATGCGGAGTAATATGTTGTTGAATATCTGCAATCTGGCAGTATTTGTTAATCATTTCTCTCACAGACTGATCAGATAAGCGATTTCCGATACTGTTTACAAAGAAGTAGCCGCATGAGTGAATTTCACTATCATATTCGGAACGATACTTATCCAGTGCTGTGATAACATGGTCGTCACATATATGTATAAGACGCTCTTTGGCACCTTTACCTTTAATCATAATAACATTATTTTGTAAGTCTATATTTTGGGACTGTATTGTACAGAGTTCAGAGATTCTAATTCCTGTTGCAAAAAGTAACTCTATAACAGCTATATCTCGTAGGGAGTTCTTTTTTTTGTAGCTGCTAGGAGCATTGCAGTATTGTTCGTAAACAGTATTTAGCAATGTTTCGATTGTATGTAGTGGAATTGTTTTGGGTAGTACAATTGGTTCACGAAATTTCATCTGCAATTTGTTAAATGGATTCTGATTAACAATTTCCTTATATTCAAGATAGTGAAAGAGAGCTTTTAAAGATGCTATCTTTCGTTTTACGGTTTTCGGTTCATATTGTTGGTGTAGGTGTGCCACATATGTTTCAAGGATAACAGAAGTGACTTCTGCGGTTTCTGTTATGGAAATCTGTTCAGAGAATTGCCGTAGGTCAATACGGTATGCTTTTAACGTCTTTTCGTCTAAACGCTTTTGTGTGCTGCAATATTCTAAATAGTTCTCAATGTGGATCTGTAAATTGTTCATAGTGCAATCTCCTTTGCTATTATATATTTTCAAGAATATATCGTACATTGATTTTAGATTATCTGCTACAATATAATATTTGTTTTGTAAAGCATGGGAAATATTTATTTGTCTGTGCAACCATTAGTTATCTTTGGAAGAACAATATGATTTTGCAAACAATAATGTAGTATCTTGGTCGTTTTCTGCAATAAAGAGCCACATTCTGCAAAGCCAATTGTATGAAAAAAAATATTTGCTATACTTATCTATGAGAAGCATTTTATACTATTTTAAGTTTAAGAATGGAAGGAGGATTTTTATGTTAAAGTCAAGTTTTCATCCATAGTAATAAGTTGTTTGCAACAAGTGTAAATTATATTAGAATATATAGGAGGTTTTTATGAGTAAATTTATAAAGAGAATAATCACATTATCACTTGCAGCGTTGCTTGTAATGGGAATGGGTGTTACAGCATTTGCCGCTGAACCCACAAGTTCCAAACTTCCGGAGTGGTTGCCAGAAGATGCACCTGAACCTGATCCAAACAGCGAAGTGTCCATTGTTTATTTTTATATCAATGAAAATGGGGAAACTGTTGTTTATGATCCAGAAACAGATCCCATTCCGTATTCAACCGCATATGGGGACGCTGGTACTGCCGCTATTTACTGGGTTAATAAATCACAAATTTATTGGGGTGTAACATCATATACAGGTGGTATAATGGTTTTTTCAGGAGATGTTACTGTTAGCACTGGCGGTTATTATCCGATAGTTGATGTTGAATTTGATGGAAGTGCATCGGGAAATATTATGGATGTAACAACAAAAAAGGGAAGTAACAAAGCTACTTTGACAGGCGCTATGATTGATGCAAAAGGTGTGTCATTGACAGCTCCAGATGTTTCTTCTACATTATATGTTAATTAATTTGCCATGTATTACATTGTAGAAGAAAAACCGCCAATCTTTTATCCAATAGAGTTTGAGTATAAGCAACATATTTTTGAAGCACAAATTGGGTTATTGGATAATAATAAAATAATGATTTCATTTGCGGTGACACGCTCTGTAGAAGAGCAAGACTTTTGTAAAAAGCTACAAAAAAGTAGAGGAACAATTTTGATTTTTAAAATCAATCATATTCCTTTACAAGCAAAGGTTGATACTAGCTCTTTTACAATGAATCAAGAGCAAACTCAGTTCAGGGATTGTAATATCATATTTGAAAATTCTTTAATGCTTTGCAAAGAATAATAAAAGACTTCGAGTCAGTATGGCTCGAAGTTTTTATATTTCTTAGATAGTCAAGGTGGCATATATCCGCTAAAAATAGTGGGATAGGGGCACTCTAAAAATCATTCCTTTTCAGTTATGATAATTGCAGGCTTGAGAAAGCCAAAACAATTCAATAGGACACGCATACACCTGATTTTATTTTCGCCTTTTTATCCGTCTATGCTTGCGTAGTGATAAAGGGGTGGCAGAATCCCATTTCGTGCGAAGATGTACCTGCAATGGATAACATTGTTGCCTGTGAAGGTAAAAAACGCAAGTTTTTAAGAGCAGAGGATTGTGCCTACTGGCATGGCAGTCAGAGATAATGAGATAAAACAGCGCCGGAATTTCAGCGAAAAGCATTTTCCGGGAGTGGCTCCCTGTGGATTCCGTCTGGTTGGGCATGATGGAGGCGCAGTGTGGGATGAAGCCGTCCCAGTGTATGTTACCCGTTTCGGGGATCAGCGAGAGCATAATCTGATATTTTCAGATTGGACAGAGGGGTAATGTGGCGGAAACGCCACGTTATCCTCTGATACAGGCAAGCCTTGCAGTTATCAGATAACAGCAGACAAGGCTTTCCTGTATGAGAGGATA
This sequence comes from uncultured Lachnospiraceae bacterium, assembly GCA_947175285.1. The sequence continues at coordinate 3,645 of CAMWMM010000277.1, read as the reverse complement.
ATGCCGGCAAAAACTTCTCTTTTGTTTCAGTCAACGAAAATAGAAGAAAGTATAGGTGATTATCATGTGCAGTAATGTGAAAAGTTTTGAGGTCGGCTTGCTTGTGCATCCGGCAGTCATGTTTATGAACTCCAACAAGTCAGAAAGCAATATCCGCCAGATCATTCAGGAGAACCGACAGAAGTGCAGCATGGCAGGAATAGCGTTAATGAATGAAACAATCGTCAACAAGGGACCGAACAGGGATATTGACCGTGATGCGGTAAATATGCTGATTACCCAGTTGATTACCGGGCAGTATGATACGGTTGTTGTGGAGAACATGGCTGACATAACAGCGGACGAGTCTGATCTGGAAGAATTTATGTATGATGCCGCCAACATCGGCGTCGGCTTCTTCGAGCTTTCCACCATGCAGTACCATATATACGATACAACAACGTGTCCTGCCGATAAGGAAAGACCGATATGGGGCGGAGGCAAGAGCTGCTGATGAAGATACAGAGAGGCGATATACTGTATGCGGACTTGGGCGTACAGTATCAGGGAAGTATGCAGGGCGGTATGCGCCCGGTGGTGGTAGTCAGTAACAACAGGGCAAACAAGCACAGCACAGTCATTACAGTAGTTCCGCTGTCAACTAAGATATACAAGAAACGAAGCCTGCCAACCCATGTATTCATATCGTCATATAAGACGGAAGGGCTGGACCAGCACAGTGTCGCATTATGCGAATAGGTAACAGCACTGAACTTTGACCGTATCATAGAACACATGGGAAAGGTTGATGAAGAAACGCTCGACAGGATTACAGAGGGCGTACAGGTGCAGGTCGGTGTGTTTGACAGATACAATTAAGGAAAGGACATAACATCATATCTTTTGGAGCCGGGCGGGTGTCCGGCTTTTTACATAGCTGCGTGTTTCATGCAGGCAGCATTTTTCATGTATATTAAGGATAAAGGAGTATGTAAAGATGGGCTTTACAAAATTGGAACTGATTCAGTTCTTTGACGGACTGACGGAATTGGTCAGTGAGGAAAACAAGGGAAAAGCCAGTGTTCAGATACGGAAATTTCTGCTCAACTTTGAAAAAAGCTATCAATATGAAGATGCGGTAATGCATAGTGGTGTGCCATATCAGCCGCCCTACTATATATCGGCAATGCCGCAAGCCATACAGGAGGAGATCAGGGAAAAACTGACTGCGAAGCTGACAGAACAGGGGGAGTACACTCCTGAAAAGGTGGAACACTTCATGCGTTCCAGAATCTATGACTTGGATGGACTGATTGACATCAAGGATTATGCAAAGTGGGTAGACAAAGAGATATACAGGAATTTTCAAAAGAGGCTTGAAGCAAGCAAATGGTAGGAGAGCAGGAAAACCTTTCTAAGCCGGATCTGCAATCCGGCATACATAGCTGCCCAAATATCCGGCAGCGTTTTTTATTGGGAGGTAACAGAATGACGGCAGAAGAATACAGAAAAATGCTTGATACCGATTTTGCGGATGTGAAGCTGGAAGAACTGACTGATATAAGCGGGATTCAGATTAACCGGGAGCTGCCGTTGGAGGAACGAAAGAAGCAGTACCTTAAAAAAGTCGGCAATCCCTATCTGGTGCGTGTAGGTGGCATGAAAGTCAAGGTACGGTTTACAGGTGGTATATCATTTAATGAAGCATTTGAAAATATGCTCTTATCCGTTTAAAAATTTTTCAGAATCTGGTGGAAATAATCCGCAGGGTGTGCTAGAATAGCGTTAGGACTAAATTTCATTATTTCTAACTTGGGACTAAACAGGCACTCCCTTTCGGGTTTTCTGACTTAGAAAATCAAAAGGAGTGGTAAACATGAGTAACAAGATTAAGAAAATCTACCATGCAGCCATCTACGTTAGATTATCTAAGGAAGATGGTGATGTTTCCAATGCTGCGAAAGCAGAGAGCAACAGCATTTCAAATCAGAAAAATCTTATCCATGATTTCCTGAAGGACAAAGAAGATATTGAGGTAGTGTCGGAACGGGTTGACGACGGTTATACAGGCTCTAATTTTGAGCGTCCTGCTTTTAAGCTGATGCTTGAGGACATTAAAAAGGGTATTGTGGATTGTGTCATCGTAAAAGACCTTTCACGTTTCGGGCGTGAGTACATTGATTCCGGCAGGTACATTGAGCGGCTGTTCCCCGCACTGGGGGTTCGCTTTATCGCTATCAATGACAACTATGACAGTCTGGACGGGAAAGATCAGGCGGATGAAATCATTATCCCTTTTAAAAACCTAATCAACGATGCGTACTGCCGGGATATTTCCGTGAAAATACGGAGCCATTTGGAGGTAAAAAGGAAAAACGGGGAATTTATCGGGTCCTTTGCCCCTTAAGGGTATCAGAAAGATGAAAATGACAGAAACAGCTTGGTGATTGATCCGATTGCGGCGGGGATTGTCAGGGACATTTTCAGAATGAAGCTGCACGGACTCAGTCAGGATGCCATTGCAAACAGGCTGAATGACATGGGTGTGCTTTCCCCTATGGAATATAAAAGCGCAATGGGCAGCAATTACCAGACCAGCTTTAAGACCAATGACAAGGCAGTATGGAGTTCTGTAACAGTCAGAAGAATTTTGGAAAATGAGCTTTATATCGGTACTCTGGTTCAGGGCAGGCAGACAACACCGAACCATAAGGTAAAAAAGACAGTGTTGAAGCCGGAGAAGGACTGGATAAGGATAGAAAAGAACCATGAAGCCATTATTTCAGACAGGGATTTTTCCATTGTGCAGCGGCTTCTTGGCATGGATACAAGGATTTCCCCGAAGCAGTCAGAAGTATATCCGCTGGCAGGGCTGATTGTCTGTGCCGACTGTGGTGCGGCTATGGTAAGGAAGAATGCCTATGCCGGAGGGAAGAAGTATCAGTATTATGTGTGTTCCCGCAACAAGGAGACTAAGGAGTGCAGCAACCACCGTATCCCGGTGGATAAACTGGAAGAAGCGGTTTTGCAGTTCTTACAGGTCCAGATCAGCAACATTCTTGACTTGAAACAGGTTATGGAAAAGGTTTCTACAATCCCTTTTCAGGAACTGGATATTAAGGAACTGGAAAAGCGTATCGGACAGAAAGAAACAGAGATTGAGCGCTGCAAGGAACTCCGCAATATGCTCTATGAGGATATGAAAGACGGTATCGTGTCCAAAGAGGATTACATGGAGCTGCATGAGGCATACACACAGAAACGTGACAGTGCGGAAGATGCGGTAAGGAAGATGAAGCAGGAAATCAAGGATATACTTGCTTCAAATACGGATAAATACATATGGCTTGATTATTTTGCAGAGCATCAGAACATCGACAGGCTGACAAGGAATGTGGCTGTGGAGCTGATTGACAGGGTACGGGTTATAGACAAGAACAGCATTGAAGTAGTTTTCAGTTTTGGCGACTGTTATAAGGAAATACTTGATAATCTGCAGCACGCAGGCTGTGAGGTTGTCTGTGATGAACATGGCAGGGTTCGGTTTGAGAGGAAGGAGGCGGTGTAGCATGGCTAGGAAGTCAAAGAAGATTGATTTTGTAAATGTCAATGATTTAGGACAGCAGACCATGACAGTTTCTGCCCCGGTAAAATCAGCCTGCTACA
>CAMWMM010000276.1 GCA_947175285.1 uncultured Lachnospiraceae bacterium | reverse complement strand
TGGCGGAACCCATTTTGTACGTTATGGTAAAAAACGGGGAAAGCAGCGTTTTTTTTGTAAGGACTGCAAAAAAACTTTTGTTCCTACGACGCATACTCTCATGTCGATGTCACATCAGCCTGTTTCTATATGGAAAGAGGTCATTTCCGATACTATAAACGGAAATGCCATTGACTACACCGCGAAACGCCTGTGTCTCCGGCACCAGTGTGTCTTTGACATGCGCCATAAGATACTGCTTGCCCTGCAGGACATGATCGATTCCGACCCTGTGGTTTTGGAACAGGCAGCCGATCTGGATGAAACGTTTGTCCTGGAATGCTATAAAGGAAAGGAACTCCCACCAGAGTTGGACAGGCCTGCACGAAAACATGGTGCCAGGGCTAAAAAAAGGGCATTTCAAATGAGTATATCTGCATCAATACAGGCGTACAGCGTGGCGGATGTGCGGTTGCAGAGACTGTGAACCGCGCAAAACCCGACAAGGCGGAACTGAAACAGGTTTACAGCGGGCACATCGGAAACGGGAGCCTGATCCTGTGTGACGGGCTGGGCAGTTATACAGTCCTCAGTATGACTGCGGACTGCACTGTACATGACATCAATGCTGAAGGAGCAGCCGACTATGGGTTCTATAACCTAAACACAGTAAACAATTTCCACAGCTACATCAAAAAACAGTATAATGATTACCGTGGGGTTGCAGCGAAGTACCTGAACCGCTACAATGCATTGTTTACCATTGCATGGCGCAGGAGTGAAGCCATAGTTTCAAGCTTGTGTACAAGGCTGCTCAAACCGGGACTGAAAGATTACTATCATACTATCCGCGATATTAGGGAATCAAGACTGTTGGTAATATGAGGTTTTGTTATAGCTATCAACCTATTTTCAAACTAACACCATTATTTTTTGACAATACCTTAGGTATATTGTTAGCTGGATTTATGAAGTCGACGATAAAAAGAACTGTTTCCCTTACGTTTTTTCAGCATATCTTGTTAATCATGACGGGACGCAGACGGATCAAAAGGGGAGAGATATTCTCTGTTATATTGTTGTTTTCTGATAACAATTGAGTTTGTTTTACTAAAAAAGTTTATATAAAAAATACGAAAAAGGAAAGGTGTCATTCATGAAAGGATTGTTTGGCAGGATTGTGGTGTTATGTATTTTGACATTATTGATCACTGCATGTGGCACGTAGCCCTTACCAGAAGGATTTGACGAGGAAACATTTGGTGGTGCTGTCATAGTTGGAAGTTATAAAGAGGGAACGATTCAGTTTACAATTGCTTTTGATGAAGAAGTGAAACTGGTTCAGTTTAACATCAGATAGGAAAGGTGAATTTTATGAAGAGTGTGGAGAAAAACAAGGAACTGATCATCTATATTACAGTAGCTTATGGTGTCACTTTTTTGATGGGAATATTGATGTGGTATGGGAATAACAAGAATATTGATCTCGGTATATTTCCTAATGCGCAGATGTTTTATCCGGCGGCAGGTGTAATGATGGCTGTCTTATGCACAAGAAAAAATGATGCTATGATTCCCAAGGTATTCTATGTATTTTTTATTTGTGTGACAGTGGCGCTTGCCACATTGGCAGTCATTTCCATATTGAATTCCAATGCGATCATAGATGCTGGCAATGGGATTGTTCTCCCTTTATGGTCGTGGGTAGGACAACTGCTGATTGTCGGTGCCAGCATTGTGGGGGGACTTATTTTATTGGCAACTAAGAAGGAAAAACGCAGGGCATATGGTTTATGCTGGAATAACGGAACGTTCTCATGGTTTTGTATCTTCCTGTTTTTGGCGCTTTATATATTTCGGACGGTAATTGCGGAATTAATCAGCGGCGAATGGGCAGTTTTTGGAAGCCTGGTAAAGAGTCCATACACATGGCTTCAACTGGCAGTGCTTCCTGTGAATTTCTTTTTGTTGTATACTGCATTTTTCGGTGAGGAGTATGGCTGGCGGTATTATCTGCAGCCTCTGATGCAGAAACGATTCGGGGTTCGCGGCGGCGTGCTGCTGCTCGGCGTTGTGTGGGGAATATGGCATCTTCCTGTTGACTTGTTTTACTATACACAAAACAGCCAGCTTCCTATGGTTCTGGCACAGCAGATTACTTGCATTACGCTTGGCATTTTCTTCGCATATGCATACATGAAGACAAACAATATCTGGATTCCAGTAGTGCTGCATTATTTAAACAATAATCTGATTCCAATCATCTCGAACAATTATACTTTCAGTGTGCTTGAAAACCAGACAGTGACATGGGGTGAACTTCTGGTCTCCCTGATGATGAATGGAGTGATATTTGGCAGCTTTTTGTATGCAAAGCCTTTTCGGAGGATGATAGAACAGTAGCATTTTCAAAAATCCGACATATTATGATAGTAACTATTCAAAAACAACAAGGAGCAGTATAGATATGCAGGAATGGAAACCACAGATGTCCTATATGGAACAGTTTCCCGTAGCGATGGCATATGTACCGTGGCAGAGAAATTGTAACATGTACGAAAATCTTGATGAGGCATTCAAGACAGGTACGATATTTCCCGAACTCAACAAACCATTTTTAGGGAGGAGAGTGAAGGGATGAACGCAGGATGTAAACCATGTATAGATTCAGAACGGCAAAAGATGCTGCAGGAGATCAGCAAAATTGATTTCGTGTTGAAGGATCTGAACCTTTATCTCGATACGCATCCATATGACCAGCAGGCAATGGAGAACTTTAAACAGTATAACACAATGAAAAACAAGCTTGTAAAGGAATATACAGAAAAGTACGGTCCGATTGTACTTAGCATCGTTGATATGGATAGTAGGGAATGGAAATGGGCCACACAGGATTGGCCATGGGAAGGAGGCTATAACTAATGTGGAATTATGAAAAGAGATTACAGTATCCGGTTAAAATTACCCAGACCAATCCAAAGATTGCACAGACAATTATCACGCTTTACGGAGGTCTGTATTGCACTAACAGATAATAATTTTATTCATGCGAATAATAGTAAAAACTGTATGAATTATCGGTCTTGTCATATACAATCTTTTCTACAATATTCCTGATGGCATTTCCTTTTTCTATATGAGTTGCATTCTCATTCTTTAATATTTCAAGTGATATGCGGATATTGTCAAGAAGCTTTTCTATGCTGTCCTCTTTGGATATGGCAGCAGGAGAGGTTTCTGTCAATTTCTTAATCTTTTCTGTAAGCTGATCGCGTTCCTGCAGTATTCTATGTTTATTGTCCTTGTATTCGTCCAATGTGTCAATGCCGTCAATGTAGGCGGCTTTTATTTTCGCCAATTTTGCATCCAGTTTGCCGATCGCTTTGTTTAACAGGGCAATCTCATCATCGGACTTAGAACTTTTTATAATGTTCAGGTGGTAGATATTCCCACTTTCGAGAACAGTTTCAAGCCCGGTTATGACGCTTTGTTCAGCGTTTTTTGTATTAACATAGTGTGAATCTTTGCAGGTGCCTTTTGTATACTTGTAGCACTGGAAATAACTGATTTTGCCTTTAATGTTTGAATGTGCAAGGGAGGCGCCGCAGGAAGAGCATCTAAGTATTCCAGAAAGCCAGTGTTTGCAGGTTGATACATCGCGAGGTTTACACTCACGGATTTTTATTGCGAGACGTTCCTGAGTCCGTTCCCATGTGTCCATGTCTATAATAGGTTCATGTCTGCCATCAGCAATGATAACATCTTTGTCATCATGAAAGCAGTTGTTGCTGCGGTCGTAATAATTCCATCTCACTTTTCCTATGTAAAAAGGATTCTGCAGCAGATAACGTACAGTTCTGCTTTCAAAAGCATGACCGCGGATTGTGCGGCAGTTATTTGCATTTAACCATCTGGCAATTTGTGTAAAAGTACTGCCTTCCAGAAACATTGCAAAGACACGTTTTACAATCAGGCTTTGTTCTTCGTCCACAATCGGAGCTTCTTTGTATCCTACATGTTTGTATCCAAACGGCATAGAACCCTGATAATTCCCATGCAGGGCGTTTTCTGTCATGCCTCGTTTTACTTCGGCACTTAGATTGATAGAGTAGTATTCGTCCATCCACTCAAAGATGCGCTCAACAAGAGAGCCGATCATACCATCTGGAAGGGGCTCAGAGATGCTTACCACATCAACATTATTGCGTTTTAACAAGGATTTGTAGACGATCGATTCTTCCTGATTGCGCGCAAAGCGGGAAAATTTCCATACAAGAATCACATCAAAGGGGCGTTCTTTGCTCTTTGCGAGCGCAATCATTTTCTGAAATTCTGGTCGTTTATCCGCTTTTCTTCCAGAAATACCGTTTTCAAAAAAGATATGTTCTTTGTTTATTAAGATATTGTTTTTGTGTGCGTATTCCAGAAGGAGCCGCTCCTGGGCATCAGGGGACAGCTCCAATTGTTCATCGGTGGATACGCGGATATATAAGCAGCCATTCTGCATATAAAACCTCCAAAATTGAATATTTGGTTGAAGCAAGTTGTTATCCTAGATGAAGCTTTGTTTTTAATGCGTCTTGAAGTACTTGTGAAAAGTTGATGTTTTGTTCCAAAGCAGCAGTATTGAGCCAGGCCGGAATAGTAAGAGTCTTTTTGACAGATTTTTCGAAATGAGCTTTAGCGTAGGAATCCACATCAACGGTTACCATATTTACAAAAGTTTCACATATGGGAGAATCGGGATCGAGTTCCTTTGCTATGGATTCAGGGTTAATATCTGAAATTTTAGATGGTTTTGGAATAGTATCACCATCCACTTTGCAGGTGTGAAGATAACCTGCTAGACATTCAACAGCCATTTCCATAGCCTCCTCAAAAGTGTCGCCCTGAGTTGCCAAATAGTTTAGGTCGGGGAATACGACAGAATAACTATCATTTTCATAAAAAAAGCAAGCTGGATACATTGATAACATATTATTACACCTCCTGATTTATGTGGAGGACAGGGAGGGCTATTTAAGCCCTGCCTGCCTTCTGATGGAATTTTCAGTTTTCTTGTTTAAGTCTTTGCCTTGATGAAAAGGTATTGTGACTTTTCCAGGTTTTGTTGGATGTATGTAATTTCTGTGGGAACCTTCCTGATTCTTGAAAATCCACCCGTCTGCAAGGATTAATTTTTCCATTTCTCTTGGTTTTAATGGCATTTGTGTTACCTCCCTTGCATTATTATAATAACATGTAATACGTATCGCGTCAATACGTATAAAAGAAAAGCGCGAAAAATAACCGAAAACTTTAGCAAAGTTTCCGGCTAATAGGCATTATTTCTTCATTCTCGTCATTTCTGTGTTCGATTGATGTAATAGTTCGGACACCCACCTAAATTAACACGTTCTGATTTTTCTTTAAAATCATATTCCATAAGGTTAGTAGTTAATTACTTTAAGCACCTACCGCATCGTTGATATCCTTGTGCTTCAAGTTCTGAAATCGACAAGTTTGATGTTGAATAGTTTTTAGGTGATATTGTAGGCACAGAGCTGCAGGAGGGAATGTGTATTTTTTTGGTATTCGTATTTAGCACATATTGGGCAGTTGCATTTTGCTGATCAGTGTTGTTATATGTATCAAAATTATTGCTGACAGTAGTCGAAACTTCCGTATCATTTGATGTGTTGGCACTCTGATCAGAAGACTGTACAGTATTGTCTGTTGAGATTTCTAAATCGGATTCTGGTGTTGAGGAAGATTCTGATTCAACATTCCTATTGAATAGAAAATTGCGTTGCTCATCTGTGCCCGTCACTTCGACAGGGGCTTCGCCAATGATATGTGTTGCAAATGAATCAAGTTGTGGCGAACTATCAGCGGAATAATTTTCCATTGAAACTTCACAATTAGTTTCAGCACGGTGATAGTTTACAAGTGTAATTGTTTCAATATCATTGACGGGATAAAAAGTGAGGTATACATAATCTCCATTAGTATCTATAATTTTAATTTCACCCAAAACGTCCTCGCTTGGTTCTGTAATCTCTATTTCGTATCCAAGAGTACTTACAAAAGTTTTTACAGCGTAAAAAGCAAAGGCTTTTTCCCGATTAGCGTATGGAACATACACTTGTTCAAATAATTCTGTTGATTTCTCAATACCCTGACCAGAGGATTGTAAAGTATTATCAGCACTATTGTCAATACTGATTTCTGAATTGGATTCAAGTGTTGTTATGGATTCCTGTTCAATTTGGGAATCATTTGTAAATTCGGTAAACGTTTCTGATTCAACTGAGGTGCTTTCTGCTATAAGGGAGTCTTCATTTGAAACAGTACTTTCCGCTATAAGGGAGTCTTCATTTGAAACAGTCTTTTCGGTATCAGTTGGAGTTGATGAGGGTGAACAAAGTAAAAAGATAAACCAGATCGCAGCAACGGCAGAAATAATTCCTTTAAACTTAGTAGAAGATTCTTTGTTAAAAACCCACATAAGAATGACTCCGGCAGGAGGAAAGAGAAGCATACATAAATAGATGAACCAGTTTTTTTGATAGAATTTTTTGTTAGTATTCATGAAAAATACTCCTTTCAGATGTGATTTATTAAATTCTTTAGTATCATACCATATATTTAGGATAAAACATAGAAATTTGTAAAAATTCGGTAAAATATCTACAATATGCAAGAAAATATAAAAAAGTGACGGTTGGTTTTTTGTAGGTATCTGACGAAATTTATCTGAAATATAAGATATGAA
>CAMWMM010000275.1 GCA_947175285.1 uncultured Lachnospiraceae bacterium | reverse complement strand
GAAACAACCTGTACCAGATTGTCAGCGCCAACCATTGTCTGTGTAGCATCGAAGAGTGAACCATATCTCATACCGATAACGTCGGAAGATACGATTTCTTCATCATTGTAACCGAAGGACTCATTAGCTGCTGCTTTCATAGCTGCATTGATTTCGTCTTTTGTTACGGATTTCTCAACTGTTGCTACAAGGATTGTTGTAGAACCTGTAGGAGTAGGAACACGCTGAGCGGAACCGATTAATTTACCATTCAATTCAGGAATAACAAGACCGATTGCCTTAGCAGCACCTGTGCTGTTAGGAACGATATTGATAGCGCCTGCACGGCTTCTTCTTAAATCGCCTTTTCTCTGAGGACCGTCAAGAATCATCTGGTCGCCTGTGTAAGCATGAATTGTGCTCATAATACCGGATTTGATGGTTGCTAAATCATTCAAAGCTTTTGCCATAGGAGCAAGGCAGTTTGTCGTACAAGAAGCTGCTGAAATGATAGTATCATCTTTTGTTAATGTTGTGTGGTTTACATTGTAAACGATTGTCGGAAGGTCATTTCCAGCAGGTGCGGAAATAACAACTTTCTTAGCGCCGGCATTGATGTGTGCCTGTGCTTTATCTTTAGATGTGTAGAAACCGGAGCACTCTAAAACAACATCTACTCCAAGTTCGCCCCAAGGACAATTGTTAGCGTCAGGCTCTTTGTAGATTTTAAGAGTCTTGCCGTCAACTGTGATAGAATCTTCTCCGGCTGTAACTGTGTCGCCTTTTTCATATCTGCCCTGTGAAGAGTCATACTTTAACAAGTGTGCCAGCATCTTAGGACTTGTTAAATCGTTGATTGCTACTACTTCGTATCCCTCTGCACCAAACATCTGTCTGAAAGCAAGACGACCGATACGACCAAAACCATTGATTGCTACTTTTACTGCCATTTTCGTTTCCTCCTAATAAAATAGAATATATTTTATATTATTTCGCCAAACTGTAAGATACAGATTGACAAAATTTTGTCAACAAAATTATTTTACCTAATTTGTCCTCAAAATTCAAGGTGTAAATCGAAAATATTTGGAAATTTATGATAAAAATTCCATGAATAGCGGATTTGCCCATTTTTCTCCCTTATGATACAATATGCCTTATAAAATTATACCACAAAAGGAGACATACTATGCCGATTACAGCAGACTACCATATGCACTCATCCTTTTCCGGGGATTCCGACACTCCTATGGAAGAAATGATTTTACAGGGAATCCGGCTCGGACTGACCCATATGTGCTTTACGGAACATCAGGATTTTGATTTCCCCGTATCGGAAACATGTTCCGCAGGCTTTTTTGAAATAAATCCTGATTCTTACCTTTATGACTTTCTGAAGTACAGGGAGAAATATGCGGATAAAATAACACTTGGTTTTGGTGTTGAGCTTGGATTACAGCCTCATTTATCGAAAAAAAATGCGGCATTTGCCAAAGCGCACGATTATGACTTTATTATTGCTTCTTCCCATCTGTGCAATGAAAAAGACCCCTATTATCCTGCTTTTTATGAAGGAAGAAAACAGGAAGAAGCTTACCTCGAATACTTTGAATCCATTCTGGATAACTTAAAAGTTTTCAGTAATTTTGATGTTTACGGTCATCTGGACTATGTTGTCCGCTACGGTCCGAATAAAGACGAAGGCTATTCTTATGAAATGTATCGTGATATTTTTGATGCCATCTTAGAAAAACTGATTGCAGAAGGCAAAGGAATCGAAATCAACACTGCAGGACTCAACAAAGGATTAAGAGACGTCCATCCCTGTACAGCCATTATCCGCCGTTATAAAGAACTGGGCGGAGAGATTATCACAATAGGTTCCGATGCCCATGCACCGGAGCAGATTGCAGCGCATTTTGATAAAGCGGCGGCAGTATTAACCGAATGCGGTTTCCGTTACTACTGCACTTTTGAAAAAAGAAGCGCTTCTTTCCACAAGATACTATAATCGGATACCGCACAGTCCCTACGCTCCGTATCTTTCATCTACGATACTATCGTGCCGCCGCCGAGTACATGCCCGTCTTCGTAAAAAACAACCGCCTGTCCCGGCGTAATGGCACGAACCGGGCGGTGGAAGCTGCACTTTATGCAGTCCTCTCCCGCCTTTTCAATCACACATTTTTCCCCGGCATGTGCATACCGTATTTTCGCAAGAACCTCCCGCGGCTCAGTCAATTCCTCTATTCCCATCCAGTTTAACTTCTCACAAAGCAGTGTCGTACCAAAAACATCCTCTGCCTCTCCAATTACCACTTCATTTCTCTCCGGGCAGATTTTTGTCACAAAAACAGGATGTCCCATTGCAAGATTTAACCCTTTGCGCTGTCCTATCGTATAATGGGTAATCCCCTGATGTTCCCCCAAAACCGTACCGTCTTTTGTCACAAACTTTCCTTTCTTTGGCACTCTGTCCGGCACTTCCTTGTCAATAAAAGCCGCATAATCATTATCCGGAATAAAGCAGATTTCCTGACTGTCCGGTTTATGCGCTACCGGAAGATTCTCTCTCTGCGCAATGTTTCGTATTTCTTCTTTTGTGTATTCCCCTACGGGCATCAATGTATGTGCAAGCTGATGCTGCGTCAGATTATACAACGCATATGTCTGGTCTTTTGCGGCAGTCACGGAATTCGCTATCGCATATCTGCCGTTTGGCAGCTTTTCAATTCTGGCATAATGTCCCGTTGCAATATAATCCGCACCGATTTCCAGACTTCTTTGCAGTAAAGACTCCCACTTCACATAGCGGTTGCAGGCAATGCAGGGATTGGGCGTCTGCCCTTTTAAGTATGCCTCCACAAAGTAGTCAATGACATTTTCTTTAAATTCTTTTTTAAAGTTCATGACGTAATACGGAATCTCAAGTTTCTGCGCCACCGCCCTCGCATCATCAACAGCGGATAATCCCCAACAGCCGCCGTTTTTTGACTGCGATTCGCCTTCTTCATCCTGCCATATCTGCATCGTAACGCCAATCACATCATACCCCTGCTCTTTTAAAAGATATGCCGCCACGGAAGAATCCACGCCGCCTGACATTCCTACTACTACTTTTCCTTTCATACTGCTGCCTTCCTTACTTTATCTATCTGCTATTGTTCTGTCCTTTTCATTTTCCGCATACTATGAAATAATAAACCTCTCCGTTGGTGTGATATGCAGCGCAAAAATCCTCTGTTGATTGGAACCTTTATATTAACTGTTACCGGACTTTTAAGCCGCTTTATCGGCTTTTTCTATCGTATTTTTCTATCTAATGTATTTGGTGCGGAGGGCATGGGCATCTATCAGCTCATTTCCCCGGTGCTCGCGCTTACTTTTTCCCTGACAGTTTCAGGTATGCAGACCGCCATCTCCAAGTATGTGGCAAGCGAAACAACAACGCATGATTATAAAACGTCCTTCCGAACCTTATGGGTCGGCTTTCTTCTTTCCATGTCCCTTTCTTTCGGCTGTATGGCTTTTATTTACCAGTATTCCGAATGGATTGCCGTCACATTTTTATTGGAAGAAAGATGCGCTCCCCTGCTTCGTATTATAGCCCTTTCCATTCCGATGGCAACGGTGCACTCCTGCATCAACGGCTACTTTTACGGCATTAAAAAAACCGCCATTCCCGCCTTATCCCAATTATCAGAACAAGTAGTACGGGTAGGCTCGGTATATCTTATCCATCATATTTGTGTACGCCATAATATGACGCCTACCATCAGTTTTGCCGTTGTCGGTCTTGTCATTGGCGAAAGTGCGTCTATGATTGTCTCCACAGTAGCTATTATAAGTCGCTCTTTCAAAGTATTTGAAAAACCGGCACGCCTGCAGATGCGCTCTTTCTCACATGACGGCCTTGCTGCCTCTTATTTAAAAATCAGCAATAACCTGCTGCGCCTTGCCGTTCCGCTATCGGCAAACCGCATTATTATCAATGCCCTGCAAAGCATTGAGGCGATATACATTCCCAATAAACTGATTGCCTATGGTCTAAACAATGCAGATGCGCTTGGTGTTTACGGTGTACTGACCGGTATGAGCATGCCGCTCATCCTCTTTCCTTCCGCCATTACCAACTCCATCTCCGTTCTGCTTCTGCCCATTGTTTCCGAAGCAGACGCAAGCGGCAGTCAAAATACAATAACAAAAGTTGTTTTAACATCCATAAAATACTGTATGCTGTTAGGATTTGGCTGCACCGCCCTGTTTCTATTGTTCGGCCGCATGGCAGGGAATCTTTTATTTCACAGCAGACTTGCCGGCAGCTTTATTTTGACTCTCAGCTTTATCTGCCCCTTTTTGTACGTGGCAAGCACACTGAACAGTATTTTAAACGGTCTCGGCAAAACAGGGCTTACCTTCCTGTATAGTATCATCAGTCTGCTCGTCCGCCTGCTGTTCGTCTTCTTTGCGATTCCTGTCTGGGGCATCAAAGGCTATTTATGGGGCATGCTTGCAAGCCAGATTGTACAGACATTTCTTTGTACCTTTTCCGCCCTGCGCATTTCCTCCGGACTGCGGACTGACTAAGACACACGTTTTTACTTGCGATTCTTTCATTAATATACTATAATGTATGTGCTTTCGCAATACATACAACATAAAGGAGTTTAAGAACAATGTCTTTTCAATATGTCAGCCAGCTTCCGACACCGGAGGAAATCAGAAAAGAGTTTCCGGTTCCGGAAAAGCTTGCCCAACTCAAGAAACAACGCGACCAGGAAATTGCTGATGTCATTACCGGAAAAAGCAATAAATTCCTTGTCATCATCGGTCCCTGTTCCGCAGATAACGAAGATGCTGTCTGTGAATATATCAGCCGTCTTGCCAAACTCAATGAAGAAGTAAAGGACAAGCTGATTTTAATTCCCAGAATTTATACAAATAAACCCAGAACAACCGGAGAAGGCTATAAAGGAATCGTAAGCCAGCCGGATCCGGAGAAAAAACCCGATTTTACCGCCGGACTGATTGCCATGCGAAAGATGCACCTCCGTGCAATGGAAGAATCCGAACTGACTGCTGCGGATGAAATGCTCTACCCCGATAACTGGGGATATGTAGAGGATATTCTTTCCTATGTTGCCATC
Source organism: uncultured Lachnospiraceae bacterium (assembly GCA_947175285.1). The sequence goes on along the minus strand of CAMWMM010000275.1, from coordinate 1,627 downwards.
GGCGCACGTTCCGTAGAGGATCAGCAGCACCGCTTGACCGTGAGCGGCTTTGATGTGGCAAGCGGCATGAAAAACCCGACCAGCGGTACACTTTCCATTATGTTAAATTCCGTTTATGCGGCGCAGCATTCCCACTCTTTCATTTACCGCGGTTATGAAGTAAAAACAAGCGGGAACCCGTTAGCACACACGGTACTGCGCGGTGCAGTCAATAAACATGGACAAAGCATCCCCAACTATCATTATGAGGACTTAATCCGGCTGTTAGACCTTTATCAGGAGCACGACCTCATCAATCCGGCATGCGTTATTGACGCTAACCACAACAACTCCAACAAAGAGTATAAACAACAGATTCGGATTGTTAAGGAAGTCATGCACAGCAGAAAGTTAAGCCCAGACATTTATAAATTAGTCAAGGGTGTTATGATAGAAAGTTATCTGGAAGAAGGCTGCCAGAAAATCGGCGAGGGCATTTACGGTAAATCCATTACGGACCCTTGTCTCGGCTGGGAAGATTCCAAAAAACTGGTCTATGATATTGCAGAATACGACTGATAATATTAAAAAAAGCTCATCCTCTCGGGTGAGCTTTTGCATATACTTCTCTGATACGATTATGATTTAAATGTGCATAGATTTGTGTTGTCGAAATGTCCGAATGCCCTAACATCTCCTGAACACTTCTTAAATCCGCCCCATTTTCCACCAAATGAGCAGCAAATGAATGACGCAGCGTATGCGGTGTAATATCCGCCTTGATATCCGCCTTTCTTGCGTAATACTTTATCAGTTTCCAGAATCCCTGTCTGCTCATCGGCTGTCCGGAGCAGTTTGCAAAAAGAATTTCCGATTTCTTATCTTCTATCATAGATTCCCTGACGCCGTCCAGATACTTATCCAGTGCAGTCTTTGCCGCACCGCCAAAGGGAATCACTCTCTCTTTATTCGCATCCCGGCAGATTAAAAAACTCATCGGCATATTAATATCAGAAACCTTTAAAGTAATCAGTTCCGTTACCCTGATTCCCGTCGCATATAAAAGCTCCAGCATCGCTTTATCACGGATTTCTTTCGGAGAATCGCCGCTTGGCTGTTCTAAAAGCCTCACTACTTCTTCCGGAGACATAATTTCCGGCATTTTCTTCTCTATCTTAGGCGCCTTTAGCTTCCCGGATATATCCTCTTTTACCATATTCTCCTGCGCCATGAAATGATAAAATGCCTTGAGTGAAGCAATACTCCTTGAAACGGTAGCTGCCGCAAAATGACTGTCTTCCAAATATTGTATATAAGCACCAAGTTCCTTTTCAGTTACATCCGCGACATTCCGTATGTCTTTTTGCTCCATAAAATGTTTAAATTTCTCTAAATCCCGTTTATAAGACATTTCGGTATTATTGGAAGTTTTCTTTACATTATGTAAATAAGATATAAATGCTGTGATTTCTTTTTCCATGAATCAGAAAGCCTCTCTTACCTATTTGGTTTTATGTTAATGAAACCAATGTACATTTACCATTATAAGCAGATTTTCCGCGAAAAGCAAATGGATTTTTTACCGATTTTTCGGGCATTTCCGGTACTTTTTCACGAAAGCACAACATATCGGCAGAGAGGTATTTTA
>CAMWMM010000274.1 GCA_947175285.1 uncultured Lachnospiraceae bacterium | reverse complement strand
GTAAAAATATCGGTGTTCATTCTCGTGACGCTGTTTTCCATGGTATTATCCATATGGGGACCGGAAACTCTGGCAAGATATCAGGATAAGGGGCTGTTAAATGAAATTCATGTGGAAGAGGTAGAGGCAGCAGGAGAGGGCTACAGCTATAAGTTAAACGTCAATGAAAAGTTATATATTCTTTCCAGATGTTTAGACACACAGGCAATGTCGGAAAGTGAACAAAATGAGGGATCCTATGCTTTTGTGGCAAATTACCGAAGTCCGTCGGATGAGGAAATAAACGACGAGCAGATTTATGAAACCTGTAATGCCGCTATGGAAGTGTTAAAAGAGGCAGGAATTCTGCCGGAGGAAGTACGGGAAGTGGTACCCTCATCTTATGATGCTGTTTTATATTCGGCAATTGATGTGCTGGAGCCGAGAAATAATATTGCAGTATGGAAATTGGCTCTTTCCAACAGCCAGAAAAATGCAAATAAGGAAAACCGCCTGATGGATGCTTATATCGGAGCGGAAGACGGAAAGCTTTATGAGTTTTATGTCAGGACGCCGTTACTATGGGAAGATATCGATACGGATAAAGTGATAGAAGAATGGAGTGACTATATGGGACTGGGTACGCCGCAGCCGTATGAGTCGGATAACCCTTTATTGGAGACGACGCCTTATTTTAAGAAATATGTATTTCCGGGGATGGGCGATACCCGGACAATCGTAACGGTAGGATTTTATGAAGGGATTAATGAGTTGTTTTTGAAGATATCAATGTAGGGCGCCGATCCCCCGAAGGGGTATAGCAAACGGCATTTGTCGTTTGCTATCAGTCAATCTTCCTGCAAGCGGAAAACGACGTTCCATTCTCCTTTTATAAGCTCTCCGGAATCGTGGAAAATGCCATACATGGAATAATCCGTAATGTCATCTATGTCTTCTATATACCAAAATTCATAAAACTCATAGCTGGTATCCCCGACATCCTCGTTCCAGCTTACACAATGGTCTTCATACCTTTCTTTTCCGTTTGCATCCTTCAGAAACAACTGAACATGTCTGTCGGAACTCCAGTTATCGCCCATGCACATCTGAACGCGCAGTACACCGTCCATGTATGCGATACCTGTTAGCGTAAAATCATCTGCGGCACAGTCCGAAACTTTCAATAAGTCCAGAACTCTCGTTTTGGGTCTGGGATCTTCCTGTGTACCGGGAATATCCTTCAATGAATCCGGCAGCATCTCATCAGTCATAGGTCCGCCGCTGCCGCTCAGTCTCACAAGCTTTGTATCCGAAGCATAAACAATTTCTGACAAATCAACATCTCTCGTGACACTGTACTTATCACATAGGATTGAGTATGCCGAAAATTGCAGTTTGCCGGACTGATACGCATTGTCCGATTGGGCATACACTAGAAAATATACTTTGTCGTCATTTTCATCATATGTCAAAAACTGGCATCCCCCAACGACAAGGTGATTCGTGTAATCGGATAAGTTGTAACTGTCAAATAAATCCATCACGCCATGCACTAAATCCTGTGTACTGTCTTTTGCATCGCTCAGAGAAATAATAATTTCCGCTTCGTTTCCCTCCAGATTAACGGCTTCTACCTGCATCGTAATTCCCTGACTGGTGCAACTTTTTTCAATCGGAACAAGCCGGTCTGCCATCTCAGGCGACAGATAGTCAACAATTTTATAAAACGCAGGAATATACGCCGCAAAGACCGGAACCGCTGCTACAAAACACAGAACTGCTGCTGTTGCCGCAAGTGATACTTTCACGGCAATCTGATTCCGAATAGGGGGCTTACTGCTTGCTCTTGCTTTGTTTATCGTGTCCGCTACAAGCTCCTGTGATGGCGTGATTGTACTATATGCTTTTTTATACCTGTTTTCAAACATGAAAATCATCTCCTTCTTCCTTTAACCACCTTTGCAATAATCTTCTTGCTCTTGTCAGTCTTGTTCTTACGGTAGATGCTTTTGACTTTGTAATTTTTGCAATTTCTTTAATGGACAGCTCCTCGTAGTAAAACAAGTGAATGACAACACGGTATTTTTCCGGAAGCTGCTTTACAATATCAATCAAAAGCTGATTTTCGTCTTTGCTTCCACAGTCTGCCTCTTTTTCCAATACATCTTTTTCCAATACACTCCTTCTTTGTATCCACGGAGATTTCCAAAAGTTTTTACAGCAATTGATTGTCACCCGCATAAACCATGCCTTTTCGTGCTCTTCACTGCTGAATACCGGCGCTTTGCGCACATAACGCAGGAAAACTTCCTGATAAATATCATCCGCATCAGACTGTGCCTTGACAAGAGAATAAGCTAACCTATAGACCGTTTCTGAGTTTCGTTTGATTACTTCCTCATATGTTTTTTCTCTATGCATAGATTTCATTTTGTACCTCCTTCACTAGAAATACAATATAGAACAGCAAAAAGCTACACTGTTTTTGAAAATGATGCAAAAATGATGCAAAAATGATGGAACTATGATGCAAAAATGATGAAACTTTGATGCATACCTCGTGTAAGCTTATATAATAGTAAACGACAATGCCGTTTACTATACGCTTTGAGAAAGGAGCAACAAAATATGTACGAAAGAAATTCCTATATAACAATATATGGTAGACGGTATCAGAAAAAAGAGAGACGGATAAAAACCGGAAAACGTATTTTATCTGTCGTGATGGCGGTGATTTTTGTTATTGTTGCCGTTGTTACGGTGCATAGTATACCGATGGGGGAAGTGCATGCTTCGCCGGAAGCAGACATTGTACCGGAGGCAGGGGAATCGGGAATAATAATAGAATATGACAATACTGTCATAAAAGAAAAGATAGACGAGCTGTATCTGATGAGAGAAAAAACAGCGCCGCTTATCTTTATAGATGCAGGTCATGGCGGTGCGGACGCAGGATGTTCCAGAGAAGGCGTGGAGGAAAAGACAATCAATCTGGCAATCGCTAAGTTGGTAAAAACACAGTTGGAATCTTTGGGATATGATGTTATGATGTCCCGGGAAGATGATACCTACATAACAAAAGAAGACAGAGTAAAACTTGCCAATGCAGCGCATGCGGATATTTATGTGAGCATTCATCAGAATGCTACGGAAGACGGAGACAATATTAACGGCATGGAAGTGTGGTATGACGGAACAGATACCACGCGTGATAATAAGAAGCTGGCGCAGCTTATCAGGCAGCAGACATCTATCGCTACGGAAGCTGCGGAAAGGGAATTACGGGGAAATGCTGATTTTCATGTAACGGGAAGCACGACGATGCCGGCATGTCTGATTGAAACAGGATTTCTTTCCAATGAAGAAGAACGAAACAATCTTGTCAGTACAGAATATCAGGAGAAAATTGCAAACGGAATTGTACAGGGAATTGAATATTATTTTCATCCGAAGACAATGTATTTGACATTCGATGACGGTCCATCTGAAGAAAATACCGCAAGGGTGTTGGATGTTTTAAAAGAGAGAAATATTAAGGCAACCTTTTTCCTGGTAGGTGAGAATGTAAGACTGCATCCGGAGATGGCAAAACGCATTGTAGAAGAAGGACATGCAATAGGGATTCATAGTAATACGCACAATTATGAAAATATTTATGAAAGCGTGGAAAGTTTCATGCAGGACATAGAAACGGCACGTCAGACAATTTATGAGGTGACAGGCGTAGACACAACACTTGTTCGTTTTCCCGGCGGCAGCATCAATGCCTATAACAAAGAGATAAGTGAAGCTATTATCGAGGAAATGACAAAACAGGGCTATGTATATTTCGATTGGAATGCAAGTCTTGGAGATGCAGTGGAAGGTGCCGTTCCGGAGCAGTTAATTGCCAATGGCGTAGAGACAACGCTCGGAAGAAAGAGAGTAGTTATGCTGGCACATGACGTCGTATATAACACGGGAATCTGCCTGAATGATTTACTGGACAGGCTGCCGGAATATGAGATGAAAGTTATTGATGCTGATGTGGAACCGATACAGTTTTAGATAACAGAATGTTAAAATTGACCTTCTCCTTTGCCTGCGTTATGATATACAATGGTTAGTAAAGCACGGAAAGGGTGATAGGCAATATGCAGACGGAAAAACTGATTTTTTTAGGAACAGGGCAGGCAATGACGTTGGACTGTTTTAATACCTGCTTTGTATTGCAGGATAGAAACGGTGAAAATATTCTGGTGGATACGGGCGGCGGGATACAAATCTTAAAGCAGCTGCGGGATGCTGAAATAGATTTCCGGAAAATACATCATGTGATTTTATCGCACAGGCACAGTGACCATATTCTTGGACTTTTCTGGATTGTTCGTAACTTTCATAAATATGCTGCTTCGGGGGAATATGAGGGAAATCTAAACATATACATGCACCGGGAACTGGAAAAAATCATCAGGAGCATTTTGACAGAAGTGCTGTCGAAGAAGTTTACGGATTGGTTTGATAAGAGAATTATATTTCATGTGGTAGAGGACAAGGAAGAGCGGCAGATTTTGGATTACAGGGTAAAATTTCTGGATATTCATGGTCAAAAAGACCGGCAGTTCGGTTTCAAGACACAGCTTGCAAACGGCAAAACAATTGTCTTTTTGGGAGATGAAACTTATAATGAGGCGCTTCGCGAAGAAGTGCAGGGATGTGATATTTTATTACACGAAGCATTTTGTATGGAATCGGAAGCGGATGTATTTAAACCTTATGAGAAAATGCACTCCACGGCAGAAAATGCAGGGAAGATTGCCGCGTCTTTAGATGTCGGTAATCTCATTTTATATCATGGAAGCGATAACGACCTGATACATAGAAAAGAAAATTATAGAAAAGAGGCGTCAAAGCATTTTCATGGGAATATTTATGTGCCGGATGACTTAGATGTTATTGCATTATGAAATTTTTCTGATAAAATAAAGATTATCATGAAAAAGGAGAAACGAATATGAAGAACATAGCAATCACTGACACGATTCAATATGCAGGTGTAGACGATAAGACAATCGATTTATTTGAGAGCCAGTATGTGGTGCCGAATGGCGTATCTTATAATTCCTATGTTATCTTGGATGACAAAATTGCAGTTATGGACAGCGTGGATGCAAGAGCGGAGAAAGAGTGGTTTGACAATCTGAATAACATATTGGGCGGCAAATTGCCGGATTACCTTGTGGTATCTCATTTGGAACCGGATCATGCAGGGAATATTCAGAAGTTTATGGAAAAATATCCGCAGGCACAGATTGTTGTCAACGCGAAATCGCTTAGTATGCTTCCCCAGTTTTTTACATTGGATATGAGCGGACGAAGTGTTGTTGTAAAAGAAGGGGATGAACTGAATCTAGGAACCCACACGCTGACGTTTGTGATGGCGCCTATGGTACATTGGCCGGAAGTTATGGTGTCTTATGAAAAGACAGAGAAAGTTTTATTCGCAGCAGATGCTTTCGGGAAATTCGGTGCATTGGATACGGACGAAGACTGGGCGTGTGAAGCGCGCAGATACTATTTTAATATCGTAGGAAAATATGGTATGCAGGTGCAGGCTTTGCTAAAGAAAGCGGCTGCGTTGGATATCCAAATCATATGTCCGCTGCATGGTCCCATTTTGACTGAGAATCTGGATTACTATCTTGAGAAATATCAAACATGGAGCAGTTATGAGCCGGAGGATAAAGGTATCCTAATTGCTTATGCTTCTATTCATGGAAACACGAAAGCGGCGGCAGAGAAACTGGCTGAACTTTTACAGAAAAAAGGTGCGGAAAAAGTAGTGGTATCGGATTTGGCGCGTGATGATATGGCGGAAGTGATAGAAGACGCTTTTCGCTATGACAGGTTGGTGCTGGCTGCTGCGACCTATGACGCAGGTGTATTTCCCTGCATGGAAAGCTTGCTTGCGCACTTAAAGTCAAAAAATTATCAGAAACGTACTGTCGGTATCATAGAAAACGGCAGTTGGGCGCCTATGGCAGGAAAGGTAATGAAAGAAAGCCTTTCTCAGATGAAAGAAATTACCATATTAGAGCCGATGGTGACAATCAAATCCACTTTGAATGAAACCTCCGAAGCACAGCTTGAACAGCTTGCACAGGCGTTGGTGTAAATAGGTTCTTGAGGAATGTTCATGCCCGGTCCAATCTTTTTTGGTTAGACCGGGCATAATTGCTTACGTACTACATCTCTTTATCAACCGCCAGTAAATTTATCATGGAAATAATCTCGTTCTGCATATCCTCTACCGTTTCAATTCGAATTCTTCCAATTTGCTTCCTGGTCATTTTATAATCAATATCGGGGAATATTTTTTCCATAAAACTATTTATTTCAGGCGATGCACCCATTAAGGCCGTTACAAGAGAAACGGCGTCAAACTGTTTTAATGCTTCTTTCAATTCGTTTTCAGGTATTGTAGGAAGCTGTTCAAAATCCGTTATTCTCTGTGATTGTATTTTAGGTTCTAGTATTTCATTAATTGTAATGTGATATAATTTGGAAAGTTTTAACAAAGTCTCTAAATCGGGAATCGTTGTTCCTGTTTCCCACTTGGATACGGCCTGTCTTGTGATGTTTAGTTTTTGTGCTAAATCATCCTGTGTATAACCGTGACTTTTCCGTAAAAACTGTAAATATTTCGCTGTGATATTTGTGTTCATAAAATTCACTCTCCTTAATTATTATTATAAAATATATGTGAAGAAGAGGAAAGAACTTGATAAGCGCAAAAAAGCAAAC
>CAMWMM010000273.1 GCA_947175285.1 uncultured Lachnospiraceae bacterium | reverse complement strand
AGCCAGACAAATTCAATTCGCTGCTCCCGCTCCTCCAGTATATTCTGTTTTTCCGCTATATCCGCGTTCTCATCCATCAGAATTTCCTCCAGAGACAAATTCGCTATCCGGTCTGTCAAAAGATGCAGGTTCGCGCTGATATCCTGCGATGCTATTTTTGCCATCATCTGCATATTATCCAGAAGAATATACCTTGTGGATATGATATTACTGATTACCATCAATGCCGTCAGCAATACCCCCAGCAAAATCGACGTTGTCATTACATTTGATACGATTTTTTGTTTGATTGTCTTTTGTTTTTTCTTACTTTCCATCATTTAAGAATCCCTTTATTTACTATATTTTTATTTAACTCACTGTATCAAACAGCAGCTATAATAACTTATATCATATCATTAAAAAAAAGTCTATAAACGGGCAGATATATTTTTCTTCCAACGAAAACTTCTGCTTAAGTCACGCCGATACATAGTACTTTCCTAAAATAAATGGCATAAAAAAGGACTACGATATTTTACCGTAATCCCTTGCTTATATCAATTTAATTATTCTTTTGGGGGTAATCCACCTTGTACCAACAGTTCCTTCTTTGGCTCAGTCAGCCATAGTTTGTTCTCCTGCCATTCATACTCTTTTATTTTTATTGTTATGACAATGGAATTACTTATCAAAATCATTCCGCATATCAGCATAGCAGATGCAATAACAGAATACCCCGTAAAATATGTTCCGTTAATTATGTAGTTATAGGCGTCTCCAACAACATAAGCATTTTTATTTAGTGTTGAGTAATCAGAATTATAATATTCATTTTTTACATTATAACCTTTACCAAAAAACACACCAGAAACAATAATACATATCACTGCCAATATAATCACCTTAGTTCTCATCGAACGTAATCCATCTATGTGTGATTTATTATTGGTATCCTTAATCTCTTTTCCGCATTCAGGACATTTCATAAAACCAGAATGCACATTCTCTGTAGGTTGTGTAAACGAATCATTTTCGCCCACGAAATACTCTAAATTACCTACAATAACATTGCCGCAAGTTAAACATTTGCATGTTATATCTTCGTTTCCGTCATCTAATGCATGTCCACATTTCGAACATTTCAACACATTCTTTCCAATAATCTTATTTTTATGCTCCTGTATCTTATATAGTTTAGATAAACTAACTTTAAACTTTTTTCCACATTCCCGGCATTTCCATATAACAGCACAATCATCGTTTAAATCCGTTCCACATTCAGGGCATTTAACAATCGCCATACTTTCTCTCCTACTGCTTTACAATATATTTATTTTCTATCATCTTACGGTAAATATCCAAACTTATTATACCCCACGCAATCAACCTTTTCCACATTTTTCTGCATGAACATAAAATAACGAATGCAAAGACCTTGAAATTCAAAAAGACACCACTACCCATATCACTATAAGTAATGATGTCTTAAATTTTTCCATATCAAGAATCATTTCTTCCTAAAAATTCCGCCACAGACGCTTCACAGCTTCTCATCGCCTGAATCGTCTTGTCAAAAAGCTCGTCCAGTTCCCATCCAAGCATTTCCGCTCCCTGAGAAATCACATCTCTGGAACAGCCCGCTGCAAATTTCTTATCTTTAAACTTCTTTTTCAGGCTCTTGACTTCCATGTCCATCGTACTCTTAGACGGACGCATCAGGGCGCATGACCAGATTAGACCGGTAAGTTCATCTGCTGCAAAAAGCACTTTCTCCATTTCAAGTTTCGGTTCCTCTTCACTGCAGATTCCGTAGCCATGAGAGCAGACTGCATAAATCATGTCCTCACTCACGCCTGCCTCGCGCAGAAGTTCCGGTGCTTTTTTACAATGTTCCTCGGGATAAAGTTCAAAATCAATATCATGAAGAAGTCCGGTAATACCCCAAAATTCTTCTTCCTCCGCATGTCCCAGTTCCTTTGCATACCAGCGCATAACGCCTTCTACTGTCAGCGCATGCTGAATATGGAACGGCTCTTTATTATACTTCTTCAAAAGCTCCAACGCCTGTTCTCTGGAAATAGCGCTCTGCTTTGCCGCATGACCTGCGTCCTTTTTCGCGGGCTTTGTGCTGTCAGAAGACTTTTTTTCCAAACTTTTCATTGTCGGGAACAGCAAAACATCTCTTATCGCCGGTGAATTTGTTAATAACATGACAAGTCTGTCAATTCCGTATCCGATACCTCCTGTCGGCGGCATACCGATATCAAGTGCATTCAGGAAATCCTCATCAGTAGTGTTGGCTTCTTCATCTCCTGCCGCCAACGCCTCTTCCTGCGCCTTGAATCGCTCTCTCTGGTCGATAGGGTCGTTTAATTCCGAATAAGCGTTGCACATCTCCCTACAAGTGATAAATAATTCAAACCGCTCTACATACTCCGGGTTGTCCGGTTTTTTCTTTGTCAAAGGCGAAATCTCAATCGGATGATCCAAAATAAAGGTCGGCTGTACCAGATGCTCCTCTACAAATTCCTCAAAGAACAAGTTCAGAATATCTCCCTTTTTGTGCCGTTCTTCATAGTGAACTTCTTTTTCATCCGCTATTTTCTTCGCTTCCGCCGTATCTTTGATTTCATTAAAATCCACGCCGGCATATTTTTTCACAGCCTCCACCATAGTCATTCTGGCAAAAGGCTTTCCTAAATCAATCATTTCCTCGCCGTACGGAATCAAGGTCGTTCCGCATACTTCCTGTGCTACATGGCGGAACATATTCTCGGTCAGTTCCATCATGCCGTTATAATCCGTATATGCCTGATATAATTCCATCAGCGTAAATTCGGGATTATGTCTTGTATCAAGTCCCTCGTTACGGAAAACACGTCCGATTTCATAGACTCTTTCCATACCGCCTACAATCAGTCTTTTTAAGTATAATTCCAAAGAAATACGAAGCTTTACATCCTCATCCAGTGCATTATAGTGTGTCTCAAAGGGTCTTGCAGCCGCACCGCCCGCATTGGAAACAAGCATCGGCGTCTCCACTTCCAGAAAGCCTTGTCCGTCCAAATAACGTCTGATAGAGCTGATAATTTTAGAACGCATCACGAATGTGCTTTTTACTTCCTCATTCATAATAAGATCCGTATATCTTTGACGGTAACGGATATCCGTATTGACAAGTCCGTGATATTTTTCCGGCAGGATTTGCAGACTCTTGGACAAAAGCGTTACTTTCGCGGCATGAATGGAGATTTCACCTGTTTTTGTCTTAAAAACTTCTCCCTCGATGCCCACAATGTCTCCGACATCATACTTTTTAAAATCAGCGTATGGTTCTTCCCCGACGCTGTCTCTTGCAACATAAGACTGGATGTTGCCCTGTAAGTCCTGTACATTGCAGAAAGACGCTTTTCCCATCACACGCTTGGACATAATACGCCCTGCTATGGAAACGGTCTTTCCTTCCATAGTGTCAAAATTGTCCTGAATTTCCCGGCTGTGATGTGTCACATCATATTTGGTAATCACAAAAGGGTCTTTGCCGTTTTCCTGTAATGCGGCAAGTTTCTCACGCCTTACTTTTAAAAGCTGGTTAATATCCTGTGTCTGCTGCTCTGCCATTGCCATCTCCACACCTTTCCATAAAACTGTGAAAAATTAATTTTTCACAGTTTTCTTTAGTTTGACCTCTGAATCATTAAAACTTTATACTGTAATACGCCTGCCTGCGTCTCAACTTCTACTACATCTCCGATTTTGCTTCCCATAAGCGCCTTACCTACCGGAGATTCATTGGAAATTTTGCCTTTCAGGCTGTTGGCTTCCGTGGAACCTACAATCTTATATTCCAGTTCCTCCGCATATTCCATATCCAAAATAGTGACCTGACATCCGATATTAATCTTGTCTAAGTCAACTTCATCTTCTACAACGACTTCCGCATTTTTCAGGATTTTCTCCAGTTCTTCAATTCTTGCTTCAATATCGCGCTGCTCGTCTTTCGCTGCATCATACTCCGCATTTTCGGAAAGGTCTCCCTGCTCTCTTGCTTCTTTTATTTTCTGTGCCACTTCCTGACGTTTCACAACCTTCAGTTCGTGTAACTCGTCCTCATATTTTCTAAGCCCTTCATAGGTTAAAATATTCTTTTTTTCTTCCATAACTGACTCGCCCTTTCTTATCTACACTTTATTCTCCTGTGCTTCTCTTTGGCACATTGCCTGATTAACTAATTTATCATAACCACTTTTTACCATAGTGTCAAGGTATTTCCGCGGGGATAAATAGGAAATTTCCATATATTTTCGTCGGAATATTGCTTCTTTTTCCTCCGTCTGAAATACATCCAGATAAATATCTCCCGCTTTCAGCGCGCGCAAATGTAATAAGTCCGGGTATCCGTAATCCAGAAAAAGCGCCGAACTTTGTCCGATTCTTACGCTGTGCTTTTTCACCGGAGCATCACTGCCGCGGCGTACCTGTGTCACAAGCCCATATTCATAATAAATCTCCTCCGTATACTCCGCTATCGCATCTTCCCACCTGTCATCATCACTTTCATATAGAATGGTTAGATGATTAATACGCGTGAAATACGGTTTCATCATGTCCATAAAATACTGCATCTGTTCTTCCGGGAAAAGTACATTTCCAAGCAATAACACAACCGATTCCGGATAACTCCGTAACGGTCTTTTAATCAGCGTTTCGGAAAGAATTTTCTCTGTCAAAAACAAGAATACCGGTAAAGCGGACAAATCATTACCGCTTGGTATTCCCATCTGCTCAATCTGCGGCTGCATCAAAGTCTGCACATATTCGGAATAGATAGGATATTCCGCTGCCGCCTCCTGCATCAAACGGAGAAGTTTTTCCTTTTTCCAGCCTTTTTTCAGCATGGGAATCATTATAACAATAACCGTTATTTCATCTTTCTCCAAAACACATGAGGACAATTTTATTTTCTTCCAAAAGTGTATATTTACGTCTCTTTTAACGCCTGTTACAAACTCTTCCGTAACATAATAGAATATTGTTTCGTCTCCCATATGAGAATATACGCTACATCCGCTCTATTAATTCCTCCAAAGCGGCAAAATTTTCCACTGCGTTTACCGCATCCCTTAACTTCGCGGAATGAGGCATTCCGGCGGTGTACCATGATACGTGCTTACGCATTTCACGTACGCCGGTATATTCTCCCTTATATTGCATTTGCAGCTTGGCGTGGCGCAGCATCGTCTCCTTGCGCTCTTCTTTTGAGGGCGGCTCCGGCAAAGTCCCGTTTTTCAGATAAGAGGTTATCTCCCGAAAAATCCACGGATTTCCTCTTGCCGCACGGCCTATCATAATACCGTCGCATCCGGTATCATGAAGCATTTTTGCTGCGCCCTCTCCGTCCATAATATCACCGTTGCCGATGACAGGTATGGAAACGGCATTTTTGACCTCCGCAATGACCTCCCAGTCCGCCGCTCCGGCATAAAACTGTTCTCTTGTCCTTCCGTGTACCGCAACCGCCCCTGCGCCGGAATCCTCTATGATTTTTGCAATTTCCACGGCATTAATATGTTCTGCATCAAAACCGCTGCGAATTTTCACGGTAACAGGTTTTTTAACGGCTTTTACGACTGCCGACACAATCTCTCCCACTCGCTTCGGATTTTTCATTAACGCCGAGCCTTCGCCGTTATTCACAACTTTCAGCACAGGGCATCCCATATTGATATCCAGAACGGAAAAAGGGTGTTCTTCTATCTGCTTTGCCATTTCGCTGATGATATCCGGGTCGGAACCGAATAACTGCAAGGATACGGGCATTTCCTCCGGATGAATTTCCATTAAGGCATCCGTGTTTTTATTTTTATAAAGAATTGCCTTGGCGCTTATCATTTCCGTACAGACAAGCCCCGCTCCCTGCTCTTTACACAGCAAACGAAAAGGCAGGTCCGTTACGCCTGCCATTGGAGCCAGTATGATATTATTGTCTAACGTTACATTCCCTATTGTCAGTTTTCCCATATCCGTTTCCTATTATCTTATCACACTATTCTACTCTTCGCAGATATCCTCTTTCAGAATAAAAACCCGGTAATACAGGCTCAGAGACTCAAACATTTCCTGTCTGTTACGGCGTATTTCCCCGATTAAAAGGCCGCTGCTGATTTCATCATAAAGCAAATCGTCCTCTTCCACATCCGTCTCCAAAGAAATGCTCCCGTCCTCTTCAAATACAATGGTAAAAATGCCGCCTACCTCTTCCGTAAAAAGCACACAGATAATATGCAGTTCTTCTTTTATGGAATCAGGAATCGCCGCAAATTGTTCATTAAAATAATATTTCTGCTCGTAAGCATTTGCTCCGCAAAGTACAATTCGTTTCTCTTCCACCACTATTCTCCTATTCTAAATATAGCCGTACAAGCCCCGAACCGACACTTCTCCCGCATAAACCGGAGTCACTTCGCCGTTTTCTTTTTCCACTAACAGTTCTCCTGCCGGATTAATACCTCTTGCTATACCGGTATATTCGCCTTTCGGGTCCAATACCCGCACTTCCGCATTCAAATTGAGCAGGCGGGCGTCGTAAGCTTCCATTAAGGCGCTTAAATCAAGTGTCTTGGTAAATATGTCATAATTCTTCTCAAAATGTGCCAATACACGCTCTAACAATGCCGCACGGGATATCTGTATCCCTGACTCTATTTTGAGTGAAGTGGCGGTTTGTCTGATTTCTTCCGGAAATTCCTCCGGGCTGTTGTTATTGACATTGATGCCTACCCCTATGACAACATACTGAATATAATCCGGTTCCGCATTCATTTCCGT
>CAMWMM010000272.1 GCA_947175285.1 uncultured Lachnospiraceae bacterium | reverse complement strand
TGCTTTTTAGACTCTCTTGCTACATTGGGATATGCAGCATATGGCTGCGGCATTCGTTATCGTTACGGTATGTTTAAACAGGAAATCAAAGACGGTTATCAGATAGAAGTGCCGGATAACTGGTTAAAAGACGGCAATCCGTTTGAACTGCGCAGACCGGAGTACGCTAAAGAAGTAAAATTCGGCGGATATGTCAATGTTTATGTAGACGAGAACGGCAGAAATAATTTCAAGCAGGAGGGCTATCAATCCGTAAGAGCGATTCCTTATGATATCCCGATTGTCGGTTATGGCAATGGTATTGTAAATACGCTTCGTATCTGGGATGCGGAACCGGTAGAATGCTTCCAGCTTGATTCTTTTGATAAAGGTGATTATCATAAGGCGGTAGAGCAGGAAAACCTTGCAAGAAATATCGTAGAGGTGCTCTATCCGAACGATAACCATTATGCAGGTAAGGAGCTTCGTTTAAAACAGCAGTATTTCTTTATTTCCGCGTCCGTACAGGAAGCGGTGGCAAAATATATGCGTAAGCATGAAGACATTAGGAAGTTCCATGAAAAAGTGACATTCCAGTTGAATGATACGCACCCGACAGTTGCCGTTGCGGAATTAATGCGTATTTTGATGGATGATTATTATCTGACATGGGATGAGGCATGGGAAGTAACAACAAAGACATGTGCTTATACCAATCATACGATTATGGCAGAAGCATTGGAAAAATGGCCGATTGAACTGTTCTCCAGACTGCTTCCCCGTGTGTATCAGATTGTGGAGGAAATTAACCGCAGATTTATTGCCAGAATCGAGCAGATGTATCCGGGCAATCAGGAGAAAATCAGCAAGATGGCAATTATCTATGACGGACAGGTAAAGATGGCGCATCTTGCCATTGCTGCAGGTTATTCCGTAAACGGTGTCGCAAGACTACATACGGAGATTTTAAAGAACCAGGAATTGAAAGATTTCTATCAGATGATGCCGGAGAAGTTCAACAACAAGACAAACGGTATTACACAGAGACGTTTCTTACTGCACGGCAACCCGCTTCTTGCTGATTGGGTAACGGCGCATGTAGGCAGTGACTGGATTACGGATTTGCCGAAAATCAACAAGTTAAAAGTCTATGCGGATGATGAAAAAGCGCAGCAGGAGTTTATGAATATTAAGTACCAGAATAAGGTACGTCTTGCACAATATATTTTGGAGCATAACGGTGTTGAAGTAGACCCTCGTTCCATTTTCGACGTACAGGTTAAGAGACTGCATGAGTACAAACGCCAGTTAATGAATATTCTGCATGTTATGTATCTGTACAATGAGTTGAAAGAACATCCGGATATGGAATTCTATCCGAGAACGTTCATCTTCGGCGCGAAAGCGGCAGCAGGTTATAGGAATGCGAAGCTGACGATTAAGTTAATTAATGCGGTAGCTGATGTTGTTAATAATGATGCAAGCATTAACGGTAAGATTAAAGTGGTATTTATCGAGAATTACCGTGTATCCAATGCGGAGATGATTTTTGCGGCAGCCGATGTATCAGAGCAGATTTCAACGGCAAGTAAAGAGGCTTCCGGTACCGGTAACATGAAGTTTATGTTAAACGGTGCGCTTACTCTTGGTACGATGGACGGTGCAAACGTGGAAATCGTGGAGGAAGTCGGAGAAGAGAATGCTTTCATCTTCGGTTTAAGTTCCGATGAAGTTATCCGGTATGAGAATTACGGCGGATATGACCCGATGGAAATCTTTAATAATGACCCTGATATCAGAAAAGTGCTGATGCAGCTCATTAACGGTACCTATTCACCGAATGACACGGATTTGTTCAGAACTTTATATAACTCTTTGTTAAATACACAGAGTACGTCCAAGGCGGATACCTATTTTATCCTGAAAGATTTCAAATCCTATGCGGAAGCACAGCGTAAAGTGGAAGAAGCATATAAGGATGAGAAGAGATGGGCTAAGAGCGCTATTTTAAATGTGGCTTGCTCCGGTAAATTTACATCTGACAGAACCATTCAGGAATATGTGGATGATATCTGGAAACTGGATAAGGTTGTTATCCCGAAGAAAACTGCGAAATAATTTCAAGTAAATAAACAGCAATAATGAAAGAGACTGTTCATAGCAGTCTCTTTTTTTAACATAAGGATGTCTCGCGGAGCGTGGCATCCGTTGTTTTGCCAAAAATTGCTGAAGTATGACTTGTTTTTGCAAGTGCGCAACTAAAATTGCACAAAAATGCCTGAAAATTGTTTATACTTCACAACGGTTTTTTGCGATTTTCTAAGTGGGAGTCAATAGTTTTTGTGCATTTTTTTACTTATAATAAATTTATAAACATTTTTTTATAAATATTAACGAAAAATAAAGAATCATCGATTCGGGAAAGGAGAGGGATTATGGATAAGAAAGTGGAAGCGAAGAAATACAAGACGCCGTTTTTGAAGACAATCAAAAGGCACTGGATGTTGCTTTTGATGCTTATGCCGGCGCTAATTTATGTCATTGTATTTAACTACATACCGATGACGGGAATCGTTCTGGCATTTAAAAAGTATCAGTATGCGGGAGGTATTTACGGTTCGCCGTGGAACGGACTCAGTAACTTCAAGGCGCTTCTGATCTCGGGAAAACTCGGACAGGTAACACGTAACACCTTACTTTACAATATCGCTTTTATTTCACTGGGTGTTGTTTGTGAAATGGGAAGTGCGATTTTATTAAACGAGTTGACGAACAAGTATTTTAAGAAAACAGCGCAGTCGTTTATGTTCCTGCCTTATTTTATAAGCTGGGTTGTAGCAGGCGCTATTATGTACAATATTTTCAATTATGAAAGAGGTGTATTCAATCATATCCTGACATGGTTTGGTTTGAATCCTTTTGACCTCTATAATACACCGGCTGCATGGCCGCCGGTTTTGATTTTCCTAAAGCTGTGGAAAGGCACCGGATATGGTTCCGTTGTTTATCTGGCAGCAATTACGGGACTCGACCAGGAGATGTTTGAGGCGGCGGCAATTGACGGTGCGAACGCATGGCAGCGGATTCGCTATCTGACGATTCCTTCATTGAAACCGACGATGATGATTATGGTACTTTTAGCTATCGGAAACATTTTCCGCGGCGATTTCGGATTATTCTATCAGACCGTAAGGAGCAGCGCGCTTTTGCAGCCGATGACGGATATTATCGATACATATGTATTCCGTCTGCTGATTGATACGGGTGATATCGGTGTATCTGCGGCGGCAGGTCTTTATCAGTCAGTCCTTTGTCTGGTAACGATTACGCTCTGTAACAAGTTAGTTAAGAAACTGAATCCGGATTACGCATTATATTAAGGGGGGAATATTGTGTCAAAAGTTATGATAAAGCAGAAACATCATATGAGCAAAGATGAACTTTCGGTTAATATTGTAGGATATGTCATAATCGGTCTTTTTGCGTTGATTTGTCTTCTGCCGTTCTATTTAATCATTGTAGCTTCTTTTACGGATGAGGCTTCGCTGATTCGGAACGGATATCCGCTGATTCCGACGGATCTTAGTTTGCAAAGCTACCTTTTGTGTCTGAAAAATCCGATGGCTATTGTGAGAGCATATGCTACGACAATCGGCGTTACGGTTGTAGGAACATTTCTGGCGGTGCTGATGTCTACCATGACAGGGTATGTGCTGTCACGTCAGGATTTTCCATGGAGAAACAAATTTTCCTTTTTCTTCTTCTTCACGACGCTCTTTAGCGGCGGACTGGTTCCGTGGTATATGATGTGCGTACGGTATTTGAACTTTAAAAATTCATACGTAGGAGTTGTTCTGCCGTTAATGTTTTCGGTGTGGAATATGATTATTGCAAAATCCTTTATGCTGGGTATCCCAAGCGCGCTTACTGAATCCGCCAAAATTGACGGGGCAAGCGATATTGTTATATACATAAAACTTATCCTGCCGTTAAGTAAACCTTTGATTGCGACACTGAGTTTGTTTTCCGCGCTGGCTTACTGGAATGACTGGTACAACTGTATGCTGTTTATCACAGATGAGAATAAATTCATGCTGCAGTATTATCTGCAAAGAGTACTCGGCAGTGCGGAGGCAATGAGAATTGTAGCAGAGAAATCCGGTATGGCGCTTCCGACAGTACCGCTCGAGAGTATGAAGATGTCAATGACAGTCATAGCAACCGGTCCTATTGTTTTATTATATCCGTTCGTACAGCGGTATTTTGTGAAGGGACTTACGATTGGAGCGGTCAAAGGATAAGCTGAAAAAATGGGATTTTTTCAGCTGCAAGTTTGCAGCATTCGCATGCAAACTCGTGGGTTGAGAAATAAATTTTAATATTAAAAGGAGAGAGAATATGAAAAAGAAAAAAATTTTGTCATGTATTTTGGCAGCAGGGCTTGTGATATCTACACTGGCCGGCTGTGGTTCTTCGGGAGGGGATTCAGGAAGCTCATCGGGCAGTTCCTCAAGTTCCTCAGGCAGCTCCGCATCAAGCAGCGATTCGTCATCAGGCAGTTCTTCGGGTGACAGTGCTTCAGCGGTTTCTCTGGATGGACTTCCGGCTGCAGTAGGAGACGGTGAGATTGTGGCTTCTCCTGATTTCTATGCAGGAGTGGATTTAAGCGACCATTATACGGTAAATATGTATCTGATTGGTGATACGCCGAACGACTGGGACAGAATTCTTGAGTTGACCAATCAATACCTTGAGCCGTTCAACACGGATATTGCAGTTACATTCATGAGTTGGAGCGATTACCAGACGATGTATTCCCTCGTACTGGCAGGCGGCGAGCAGGTAGACTTGATTTTCACAGCGCCATGGTGCTATATGTATACCGAAGCATCCAAAGGTTCTTTCTATGTATTAAGTGATGATTTTATCGCAAACTGTATGCCTATGGCGAACAAATATCAGGATAAGGACAGTTGGAGTGAGACAACACTTTCCGGAGAAACAATCGCAGTACCGTCTAATGTAGCAGCTGCAATGGGTAAGATTGTAGCAATCCGTCAGGATTTGGCAGATAAATATGGCATCAGTGAATTGTCAACATGGGATGAATATAAGAGCTTCATGGAAACAATAGCTGAAAAAGAAACACCTGAGAGCGGTATCTATGGACTTGCTGCTGCCGGAGATAATAACGAACTCTGGGATGTATACCGTCAGCAGTATGATACATTCCTCGCACTGGACAGTGATTATTTTGATATGATTTATGAGTGGGACGGCGACCTTCCGACATCAGATGAAATCAAAATGTCCTATGAAACAGACTATTTCCGTGAATATGCCAAAGATATGAAAGAAATGGCAGATGCAGGATGCTGGAGCCGCAGCGCATTGACAAATACAGTAACAGACGATGACGCATTCGGCGCATTACAGGGCGCTTCCATTGCATGGAACGGTTCCGTTATTACTTATGTAAGACAGGCAGAGCAGAGTGATGGCGTTAACTGTGCAATTTACGATTTGACAACAGACCACTTTGTAGGCTGTGAAGCATTCTCCAACAATGATATGGCAATCGCAGCAGGGTCTAAGAATCCGGAGCGTGCAGCAATGATACTTGACCTTCTTAAATTTGATACTTATCTGAACAGACTGTGGATTCTCGGTATCGAGGGTGAGCATTACAGTATCGACGATGCAGGAAATTATACAGAATTGGATAAGTCCAGTGATTTCGCGGCATATGCAATTTCCGCATCCTGGGCAATCAAAAATGCGGATCTGCATGAAGCAGGCGCTGACCCTCGTATGCAGGCAGTTTCCGACGCATGGGGAGAGAGAGTAGAGAATAACCCGACAATTACATTTGTGTTTGATACGACGCCGGTTGATTCCTATGTAGCGGCTGTCAAAGTAGTATTAAATGATTATGTGCCTATGTTGGAACTCGGTCTGGTAGACGATGTAGATGCAACATTGGATGAAATGATTCAGAAATGTAATGATTCCGGTTTACAGACCGTAAAGGATGAATTTAAATCCCAGTATGAAGCATGGCTGGCAACCCGCTAGGAGCGAGACCGGGCTATGCATGCGGGAAGTAACAATGATGTAAGAAGAGAAAAGGCAGAGTTATATCTGCCTTTTTTCAAACCGATATTTGGAGGAAAAGGCGATGAAAGTGTATTTATCCGGTAGAAAAGCAAGGTGTACGGAATGCTTTAATTTTGACTGGTATTTTAGCCATGGGGAAAAGGATATGGTACCCGGTGAGTATGATATAGAAGACTGGCAGAAAGTACAGCTTCCGCACGACTGGAGCCTTTTTTATCCGTTTGATGAAAATGCGCCATCCTGCGGTTCCGGCGGATATGTGGAGACCGGTATCGGATGGTACCGGAAATGCTTTCGCATCAGTAAAGACGTTACGGCGAACGAGAGGATATTTTTACGTTTCGACGGCGTGTACATGTTGGCAAGCGTCTGGATAAACGGGAAAAAACTTGGAAAGCATGTCTATGGATATACACCTTTTGAATGGGATATCACATCGTTTCTGTATGGAGAAGAGAAAGATAATGTGGTGGATGTGCAGGTAGATAATTCCTCCCAGCCTAATTCCAGATGGTATTCCGGTTCCGGCATTACGAGAGATGTGTGGATTTATCGGGTGCAAAAAGCCCACATCATACCCTACGGCGTATGGATACGGCTGCCTGTCGTGACAAAAGAACAGGCGAAGCTGCGCATAGAGAGCAGTCTTTGTCTGCCGTTTGACACAGCGGATGCGGGAGCATATTTTCTGGAAACGGCGATTATTTCTCCGCAGGGAGATACCTGTGCGATGGATAAAGT
>CAMWMM010000271.1 GCA_947175285.1 uncultured Lachnospiraceae bacterium | reverse complement strand
CCGGACTTTAATGACGCAACCTCTTTCTTTGCCTCCGCTATTTCCGCCTCTTTTTCACGAATACTGTCGTTTGTTGTCGCCCAGGCAGTCTCTGTCGGAAATGCGAATACAATACTTATGCAGATTATTACGCACAATAGTTTTTTCCAAAATTTCATTTGTCTGCTGCCTTTCCCGCTCCTAAACACGAAGATGTTTTCTAACCGTAATAACACTTCCTAAAAAGCCGATTCCTACACCAATCCCCAGAGAAACCGGAGTCAATATATGGAAAATTTCTTCTACCGTCATAAAGCTTAAAAGCTGTGAAAGCATAGAGAACCTCTCCAATATATATTCCATAACTATGTTATATAAAACATAAATAATACCTAAAGGAATCGCTGCTCCAATTAAACCAATCAGCATACCCTCTATCACGAACGGAGACCTGACAAAAAAATCTGTCGCACCGATATATTTCATAATATTAATTTCTTCTTTTCTGACAGAAATACCTATCATGACCGTATTGCTAATCAGGAAAATCGACACGGCAAGCAAAATTGCAATAATACCAACGGAAACATACGCAACAAGCGCATTGACTCCCGTCAGCGTAGTTGCTGTTATCTCGGAACGATTGACCTGTCTGACTCCAGATATGGATTCCAGATAAGTTACTAACGCTGACTGCATGGAAACATCATTTAAATAAATCTGGTAGTTTGCGGAATCGGCAAGTGGATTCTCCGTAAAACCGTCTGCGTATTCACCCAGATATTCTGTCTTAAAACTTTCCCATGCCTCTTCCGCAGACACAAAGTGCACGTTTGACACTTCTGTCCGTCTGGCAATCATTTCGCCGATTTCCTGTATTCTGCTGTCCTCTAATCCCGCATCAAAAAATACCGTAACCGATACGCCTTGTTCCGCACTCTTTACAATATTTTGAAAATTACTGACAATTGCATAAAATAAACCAAACAGGAAAAGACAGGCGCTTATTGTCGCAATAGATGCAAGCGTAAACAGCTTATTCCGGAAAATATTCCGGAAGCCCTGATGAAGCGTATAAAAAAATGTATTAATCCTCATCAATATACCCTCCCTTTTCCTCGTCGCTGACTATGACGCCTTTTTTCAGTGTAATAACTCTCTTCTGCATGGCATTGACAATTTCCCTGTTATGGGTAACAACCAAAACTGTCGTGCCGTTTTCGTTAATCTGCTCTAAAAGCTTCATGATTTCCCATGAATTTTTAGGATCCAGATTACCGGTCGGTTCATCAGCAAGCAAAACGGTAGGTTCATTGACCAAGGCCCTTGCCAGTGCAACTCTCTGCTGCTCGCCGCCGGAAAGCTGCTTCGGTTTCGCTTTATATTTTCCGGCTAATCCCACAATCGCAAGGATGCTCGGAACATTTTTCTTAATTTCCTTATTTGATTTCTGTATAATTCTCTGTGCAAAAGCTACATTTTCATAAACATTTCTGTCTTTTAAAAGACGGAAATCCTGAAATACAATACCGATATTACGACGGAATTTCGGTATTTTCCGGTGTTTGATTTTGCTTAAGTCATATCCCATGACATTAATATAACCGCTTGTTATCGTCAATTCGCGTAACAACAGTTTAATCAGGGTTGACTTCCCGGAACCGCTGTCTCCGACAATGAATACAAACTCACCTTTATTGATATGAAGATTTACATCTTTTAATGCCGGCGCTCCCGTTGAATAGGCTTTGCAGACATTTGTTAATGTGATAATCTCATTACTGTCCGATGCTGCTCTCTTTCGTCTTCCTTTTGAATAATTACTTTTTCTCTCTCCCACTATAATAACCATGCCTTTCTTTCTGCGTCTGTAACATGCTGCCTCTTAATACTCAAAGTTCTCCATGTACTTCATATATTTTACGACCATAAGCGCAATTTTAAATGTAATGGCATCTTCAAATACTCTTAAATCCAGTCCGGTGCTTTTCTGCAGTTTGTCCAAACGATAGACCAGAGTATTTCTATGAATGAAAAGCTGTCTGGATGTCTCTGAAACATTCAGGCTGTTTTCAAAAAACTTATTAATAGTAGTCAATGTCTCTTCATCAAACTCATCCGGACTCTTGCCATCAAAAATTTCTTTGATAAACATTTTGCAAAGCGGAATCGGCAACTGATAAATCAGGCGTCCGATACCCAATTCACTGTAGGCAATAATATTTCTTTCTCCGAAAAAAATTTTACCGACATCCAAAGCCATCTTAGCCTCTTTAAAGGAACGGCTTACTTCTTTGATTTCATTTACAATAGTTCCGTATGCAATTCTGACGCTCCCCATATGTTCTTTTTCCAGAAAATGCGCAATGCCCGCCGCTGCTTTTTCAATCTCTTTGCTGCTGTCTCCCTCGGACAAATCCTTTACCACAATGACGTTGTTTTCATCAACCGCCGTAATAAAATCTTTGCTGTTACCGCTGAAGTAAGTCCTCATAATCTCCAGAACATTGCTCTCCTTAGTATTATCCGTCTCAATTATCAGCGCTGCTCTCTTATTATCTGTCTGAATATGTAACTTTTTCGCGCGGCTGTAGATATCTACCAACAAAAGATTATCCAAAAGCAGATTCTTAATAAAGTTATCTTTATCAAATCTTTCTTTATATGCCACCAGCAGATTCTGAATCTGAAATGCAGACATTTTGCCTATCATATAAATGTCTTCACCAACACCGCTCACAATCAGAATATATTCCAACTGCTGTTCATCAAATATTTTAAAGAACTGATATCCCTGTATTTCCTGAGAATCCGCCGGCGACTTGGCAAACTCCGCCGCAAGCTTTCCGCACTTCTCCATTTCATCTGCGGTCATGGCAACAACTTTCCCATCAATGTCCATAACACATAATTCTACTCTGGCAATCGTTTTTAACCCCTCTATCGTATTCTGCAGAATCTGATTTGAAATCATATTTTGCTCACCCCTTCAATATAGTAGTAACCCTCTCCTGTCGTCATTTAGCAATTTGTACAATATGCTGACGGCACTTCTTTTGCAAAAACCAACATTTGCATTCTATTTTAATCTATTTTAACAAAAAAATCTACCTTAAATCATGAAATATTTGTGTATTTTTCAATTAATTTGTCATTTTTTTCCATAATATCGTTTTAGACAAACTATACAAAAAAGCAGAGCGTAAAATGTCTCTGCTTTTATTTTTCCATATAGCTTTCTGATGATTTATATGATATACTTTCCATAGTAGCTAATAATTCAGAAAGGGTGGTGTTAAGTATGGATATTGCAGGATTATCTATGGCAATGTCAGCATCTCAGGTAAATACGGCTTTCGGTGTAGCAATGCTCAGCAAGTCTCTGGATACTGTGGAGGATACCGGAGCTCAAATTACCAATATGATTGACGCTGCCGCAATGGAACGTTCCGTTAATCTGGGAGTCGGTGCCAACTTTGACATGTATATTTAACTACTGCAATATAAAACGCCACTGCTTCATACAGTGACGTTTTATATTTTATCCGGCATTCCTTAATCCGGTATAATAGTCCACGCCAGAGCCATAATCAATCCCATCATATGGGCAAGACTTATTACAATGGCAATTATCAGAGGAATGCTGACAAATTTTTCTCTTTTTTCTTTACGGCATGCCCATATATTTCTCCAGTGCTCTTCCCTGTTTTCATTTTTAGCAAGCCAGAACAGTACACAAATTGCTAATGGTGTCGCAACCGCCGCAGCAATCATATATGGGCCTATCATTCCAAGAAGCTCTCCCTGTGTTACCGTGCCGGATGAATAAGAATCCGGCAGATACTCCAACAAATACATAAGACATACCTGCTGTGAATTAATTACCACATGCGCAATGACAGAAGACCACAAACTTCCTGTTG
This sequence comes from uncultured Lachnospiraceae bacterium, assembly GCA_947175285.1. Next base: position 2,955 of record CAMWMM010000271.1, on the reverse strand, counting down.
CTTCTACTAACAGTCCAAACATAATACCAAGAGCAAAGGCATAAGGCGTCTGGTTAAAATTTAAATGCATCAGACCAAATAACAGCCCGGACCAGAAAACAGACCAAAATACAGGTCCTGAATTTTTATAACCCCGGAAGATAACGCCGCGGAATACAAATTCTTCGCTAAACGGTCCGAAAATACCTATAAGAAACAACATTAACAAAAACGGCATATGCAAAATATCACCACTCATCGCTTCCACTTCATTTTCTACAAAAAGCATAGAAATTGCATTAAGAACGCTTGACAATGGCATGGATAAAAAAGTAAAAAGAATAATCATAAAAAAAGAAGATATCTTTATTTTATGATATCCCAACATATCGTTGAAACTTCCTGTTTCCGTTTTCTTTTTAGACGCCAGCATAAAAAGAAGTGTCGGAATCAAAATTATTGCCTGGCTGAGCATAAGGCTAGGGGCAATCGGAATATCAGGTATACTGCCGAAAAGCCGGTAGTATACAATCATCAGCAATAATACTGCAATGTCGGCCAATATAAGGCACAAAAAAAGCCCGTTTACTTTTTTACTATTCATCTAATTTTAACCTCCGCTGTCTTATAGTCTTCGGATAGCTCTTTCTCCAATTGTAATCTTCTGATTCTTTAGCAGATGACCGACCGCTCTTTTAAATTCGTTTTTACTCATCTGCGTTTCTCTCTTAATGGTTTCCGGAGAGGCTTTGTCCGTAAAAGGCAGTGCGCCGTCGTAGCTGTCAATAATCTGCAATATTTTCTCCGCATCTTTCTCAATCTGCAGATATGCTTTCTCCCGAATGCTCAAATTCAGTCTGCCATCCTCTTTTACATCGGTTACTCTAGCCGTAATCTTACTGCCTATCTGAACTTCCCCATATAATTCCTTTTTGGGAATCAGCGCGGAATAAATGTCATCCACTGCAACAAAAGCGCCAAAATTATTACTTATTTCATAAACAGTACCTGTTACCCTGTCCTCTTTTTGATAAGGGCTGTCCTGCCGTAAATACGGATATACATTCATAGTCGCGCACAATCTGCCGCTCTTATCAATATAAAGTGCAACAAGACATTCCTCTTTCTCTCTTACTTTCTTTTTCTGTTCCTTAAAAGGAAGCAGTAAATCCTTTTCCAGTCCCCAGTCTAAAAACGCGCCAATCTGTCCTGTCTGCACAACCTGCAGTCTTGCCACACCGCCCAATGTCAGCTTGGGTTTCTTTGTCGTTGCTATCAGGCGGTCTTTAGAATCCCGATAAATAAAAGCTTCCACTTCATCGCCTGTTTTTGCACCTTGCGGCACCTGCTTTATCGGCAGTAAAACCTTTTCTGTCTGCGCCGCATCCTCTTTTGATGCTAAGTATACTCCAAAATCCACTTTTTTAATAATTGTCAGCGTCTGAATTTCACCTAGTGCTATCACTTTTATAACCTTACTCCTCTCTCAGTCCGCGAGTTTGGGTCAGCGCTGCAAGCGCTTTGACACCAAACTTGCAGTTGAAAATTTCTAATTTTCAACTTTTGCTCCTGTCAGTTCTACGATACTGTATGGGTTTCCGTCTTCCCCGTTTAACGAAATGGTGTAGAGTGTTTTATCTGCATTCACTGCTACATTCGGAATCACTTTATCATGCAGGACCGCCTGCTTTTTATATTCTGCACGCAACTGCCTGATTTGAAAATTCCCCGGAATGTATTCCATTGCAATCCGCACATGCTGTCCGTTATTCACATGACCGTTTGTATCCAAATGGTGCGGTCTGACCTGAATCATTTCCTGTTCTGTTCCGTCTGCCGGTATGGAAATCTTCCTTGGTGCATAGTCCATTGGAAGTTTATCCGAAATCACATATCCCTCTACCATCTCTATCGGCGGTCTTGCCGGAATCATTTTCTCCATATCCATCAGCGTCCAGATGGAATTAGCGCAGGCAAGCCGCTCTCCGTCTTCTGTTTCCATCAAAAAATTACGATAACCGAGAAATCCCTTAAAATCATAGGGAGAAGTGCCGATTATAACATTCTCGCATAAATGCGGATATCGTTCTACAACAATCTGCCATGAGGATAATACCCACGCCAGATGCCGCTCTTGCAGATATTCCACACCCAGTCCTATATCCTCGGAATGAAACGTCGAACAGTCCTGAAAATAATCCAATAAAGACTCTAATGTTAAATTGCCGTCTACGCCAACCTCACTATAGCGTATTCTGCTTTGGAACGTATACATACTGATGCCTTCTTTCTCACAATCGAGTAGGGGTATTTTCCCCCTATACATAAAACAAAAGCCGCAGCAAATCCTTTCACTGAGGCTTTTCTTAGCGGCTAAAAGATTCTCTGATTCTCATTTTAGCGCAATATTCATGAGTTTGCAAATAATATATTAGTCTGCTTCCACAGAAATCAATTTTCAAAAAAGAAGAAGCTTGATCTGGTATGATGGTCACAACTCTTCCGCTTTCTTCCGATCCGCTTTCGCAAGTGCATCCTCACCGATGGCTGAGTATACTCCCGCGCGATTCAGATAGGCATTTTTATACTCCGGATTTAGTTGGATTGCTTGTGTATAGTCTTCGATAGCCTTTTCATGCTGCCCTATATTTTTATATGCAATACCACGATTATTATATGCTTCTGCATCATTGGGATTCATCTCTATTGCTTTATCGTAGTCTTTGATTGCCTTTTCATACTGCCCTATATTTTTATATACATTACCACGGTTATAAAATGCATCTGCATAATTGGGTGCCAACTCTATTGCTTTATCATAATCTTTGATTGCCTTTTCATGCTGCCCTAAACTTTTATATACAATACCACGGTTATTATATGCACCTGCATCATTGGGATTCAGCTCAATTGCTTTATCGTAATCTTTGATTGCCTTTTCATGCTGCCCTAAACTTTTATATACAATACCACGGT
>CAMWMM010000270.1 GCA_947175285.1 uncultured Lachnospiraceae bacterium | reverse complement strand
GAACCCGTGTTACCGCCGTGAAAGGGCGATGTCTTAACCGCTTGACCACGGAGCCGTTCTCTCACAGCCTTGCTGCTTCTTATAAATAACCTAACGTCAAATATTTTATCACAACCAAACCAATTTAGCAAGGGATTTTTTTATTTTCCCTTGCTAAATTTATTAAATTATCAAAAGTTCTATGATGCCTGCCCTGTCCCCATCATCTTTCCTAACTGCTCTATGATTCCGACGTTTCCATTGACAGAGATTTCACCCACTTTTTCACAGATTTTTTCCAGATACTCAAGTTCCTTTAGCTTATAGAGCGTTCTGTTCTCATCCATCAGTTTCGCCGTATTGAGCAGGGATCTTGTAGACGCTACCTCTTCCCTTCTGGAGATGACATTAGCCTGCGCAGCCTTTTCCGCCACAAGCACGGAATTCATAATCTCCCTGATTTCACCGGGTAATATGATATCTTTGATTCCGGCGTTCAGGAATGTAACACAGAACATCGCCTCGCGCTCCTTAAGCACATCATATATTTCCTTGGAAATCTGCTCTTTTAGTTCTAATATCTCATCCAGCTTATAGTTTCCCACGATTTCCCTGATAGCCAACTGTACCGCTGAATATAGCTGCCCTTTCAAATCGGTGATGGTTGCTGCAAATTCCACCGCATCCCTTATCTTATATATGCAGGCAACATTCATTCTTATACCGATTTTATCTCTGGTAAGAATCTCCTGCCCTACAATATCAAGCTCTTTCTGCTTCATATCCAGCACATTGCAGGTAATATTGTGTGTATAATTCCAGAAATGATATACGCCCTTTGAAAGCTGATTTTGCATCACATTATCGTAATAAACAAGACCTGTTTCTCCTTCCCCAACCGATATTTCCGTATAATATTTCCCCGGAACCAGAGAAAGCATCTGCTTGGAAACTTCCGCTCCAATAACAGGTTCTTTCATGGATACCACCTTCATTTCATATTTATCAAATACATTCCAGAAAGTATATTCCTTTCTTGTGGCAAACATTGTCAGTTTCTCATTTATATAGATAAATCCTGCACAGCCATCCGGTATTTCCATATGTACGGTAGCATCCAGAAATGCCGCGTCCTTGGAAAGCACCTGATAAGGCACTTCCATATAGTTTAGCTCTCCCGTCATCTCTTCCACTTCCACCTCATAACCTAATATTTTTGAAAAATGGTAAGTTCCTGCGGTAATCATTTTTCTGAATACGCCATTCTTTAATACAAATCCCGCCTGATTGTCTTTGATTATATACTTCATTTTACTTTCCTCCTTTATCGCTATTTATAATTTTCAACTTTTTCACCATTTGAAAATACTTTTATCCTTCATTCATCGCTCTGATACGGGAAGCCGGTTCAGCAGATATCCGGGAAGAAGAACATGTCCGCGTCTGTATATTCCCCCTGTCACCGAAAATATCTTTCGCCGACCGTTGTTCATCCTTTCTACCTGCGGTATCCCCAATCTTCCGGCAACAGAACGAACTGCACTCTCATTCCGTCTCCGCAAAGATACGGAATGCGCCGGAAATCAGGATAAAAGTATTTACTTGGAGCGGATTCGAACCGCAAGACTTCACAGGTCTTTGCCATAATATTGTGTGCTCTACCCACTGAGCTACCGTTTACACGGGAAGGAGTCGAACCCTCGACACCACATTTTTCATCGCTTTACCCTTAAGCGTGGTGAAATATTTATGATATACCTGACAGCACGCTGCCGGCACCGCCGGGCAGGAAGTTACTTCCAATACCCGCGCATAATAAATTATTTCCTTAACCTTTTACTACACCAACCGTTTTCAGTTTTCTAATTGGCGTAACCATATCCTGCTGCTGTGCCATAACCTGATCGATATCCTTATAGGCAAACCGGCACTCCTCTGCTACATCATTTTTCTTACGTTTGCCAAGCACAACACCCTGTTCTTTCAAATCTACCATAACTTTCTCTACGCTGAACTCCTTCATTGCCCCCGATCTGGAGTAGCTTCTGCCCGCGCCGTGTGAAGAAGAGCAAAATGATTCTTTATAGCCTTTTCCTTCTACCACATAGCTGTAAGAACCCATTGCTCCCGGTATTACTGCAAGCTCTCCTTCCCGTACTCTTGTTGCGCCTTTACGGTGTACCCAGACATTCGCATCATAATGATGTTCCAAAGCCGCATAGTTATGATGACAGTTAATTTCCTCTCCAAACTCTACCGCCTGCCCCGTATGCTTCTCTATCTGTGCTTTCACAATAGCGCAAGTCTTATCCAACATATGGGCACGGTTCTCAAAAGCATAATCCAGAGCCAGATTCATCCAATTAATATACTGTTGTCCCTCCTCCGATTGTACCGGAAGAAATGCCAGACGGTATTCATCCTTGACCTCGCTATACCATTTCCGGTTCAGCTCTCTTGCCATCTCATGAAAATAATCACAGATTGCCTTACCAAGATGACGGCTTCCGGAATGAATCATAATGCAAAGATAACCCTCTTGGTCTTCCTGCAATTCAATAAAATGATTGCCGCCTCCCAGACTTCCTACCTGATAATATCCATCCTCAATTAAAGGTATCAGTTCTGCATTTTTCTCATATTTCTCCATTTCCTGTTTTGCCCTGTCAAGTGTCTCTGACTGCTGAGGAGTTTTATATCTCTCCATATTTAACGGAATCTCTCTCATGATATTGCTTATCATCGTCTGAATCAGCGTACCGTTTCCTGTTTGAACATCCCGGATATCATCAACACGGATATTAGTCGGAATAAAATCCATTCCGCACCCGATATCCACGCCAACCGCATTGGGAATAATCACATTCTTTGTCGCAATCACTCCGCCAATCGGCATTCCTTTTCCCGCATGGGTATCCGGCATCAAACAAACCCATTTATGTATGAAAGGAAGCTGCGACAGGTGATATGCCTGTTCCAGACAATTTTCCTCCAACTGTCCTTCATTTTCCAACCATATTTTTACCGGATATTTTGTTTTTTCATTATAAAGTACGAACATATCATCCTCATCCTTTCCATTTTATATTCAGCCTATTTATGAGTTTCGTAATTACTTGTTCTCCTGTAACTGATAAATTCATTATATACAGCATTTTCCAAATTATCATTTCAAAAAAGTTGCGAACTCAATTGCATATAAAAATCGCGTGTAAAAATTGTATGTGCATTTATAATTGTGCTATACTAAACGCAAGCCATTCGGTTTGCGTTGCAAGTCTGACGACTTGCGTTTTGGGTAATATTAAAGAGGAGTCAACAAACAATGTCTGATTTTCAGGAGTTGATAAAGAGCTTTCCAAAAACAAGAGAATATGTCCGGGATTTCTTTGTTTATGGCTTTAAAACAAGAGATGAATTTAAGGATAAAAGCCCGCGTACCTACGACAATGAAAGGCGGCGCCTGGAAAGCTGGCTTTCCCCTTATGTACGGAAAGATTATGTGTCTAACGGCTCCAATATTTCCCTTGCCATAGACAGCAATCTTCTGGATACCAACCCTCTTTTTCAGGTATGGAAAACAAAAAGCTTTACTGATAACGATATCGTACTGCATTTTCTGATACTGGACTTACTGCAGGACGGCAAAAAAATGACAGCAGAGGAAATCGCAGACAGTCTGCTTTCAGATTACGAGTCCCTTTTTGATGTCCAGATAGTCCGCCGAAAATGCAATGCTTATGCAAAAGAGGGATTATTACAAAAAGAAAAAAAAGGAAAAGCAGTCTTCTTTTCCCTCGACAATACGCTTGCTGTCTGGATAAAATCCAACGAAGCTATACTGGATGCCCTTTCTTTTTATCAAATGGCGGGAGTTTTCGGCATTATCGGAAACGAGCTTTCGGAGCAGTTCGATTATCCGAACCAGAGTTTCCGTGTTAAGCACAATTTCTTCGTACATACATTAGAAGATGAAATACTTTTTGCGCTCTTGGATGCCATGAACAATCAAGCGTCTGTGGAGCTTACCATGAAAGGCTCTAAAAGTCAGGTGACATCTACATCACGCTGCATACCACTACAAATATTTGTCAGTACCAGAAGCGGCAGACGCTTTCTATGCGCATACACCCAACGAAACAAACGCTTTACCTGCTTACGCCTTGATTCCATCAAGAACGTTACGCTGCTTAAGCACTCGGAAGAATACGACACCCTTCTGAACCAATTAAATCAAAACCGCGGAAAGCTATGGGGCGTTTCTTTTCAAAATGAAGGAAAGCATTTTCTTGACAAACTGACAATGACGCTGCAGATTTTGGAGCCTGCTGAAAACTATATCCTTACCCGCTTAAAACAGGAAGGCCGAAATGGCATTGTTACCAAAACAGCTCTGAATACTTATCAATACGAAGTAGAAACATTTGATTGCAATGAACTTTTACCATGGATACGCACTTTTACGGGCCGAATCTTATCACTGGAATGCAGCGACAAATCGGTGGAAAAATGTTTTTATAGGGATTTGCAGGATATGTACCGCATATATCATATAGACAGCAGGAAAAATCAGCATAGCTGACTATAAAAAGGAAATGGTGTAAATATGGAATTGTTCTCTGAAATCTATAGCTGTTATTATCAGGTATTACGTCATATATTATCCGAACGGGATGTTCTTTCAATGCAGGATATCCGTGCCCGAATTTCCGGTGAAGGTTTTGAAGAGAGCATGCTTTCTATTATTCCTAAACTTGAGGATGGCTCATGGGATTTGTTCCGCAAAGAGGGAGAGTTATACTTTTCCAAACTTTCTTCCTCTTTTATGCAGCCGCTATCCGACCTTGAAAAATCCTATTTAAAGGCAATATTATTAGATTCACGCATAGGACTTTTTCTTGATTCACACCAACTGGAATACCTGAATGATATGTTAGATACTGTCACACCGCTCTGGAAACCGGAGTACTTCTTTTACTACGACCAGTTTGCCGACAGAGATCCCTATCAGGACGAAACATACCGCAATAACTTCCGCATATTGCTTCAGGCACAAAAAAACAGACAGTACGTAGATATCGACTACACCTCCCCAAAAGGCCGCCGTGTTCATCATCACTATATTCCGGCGCGTCTGGAATATTCTGTAAAAAATGATAAGTTCCGTCTTCTTGCCATAAAACAGGATGGTCATCAGAAAATGAGACTTGAGATTTTAAATCTATCCCGTATGCAGAGCGTAGCGCCACTGCCGAAAACCCTTTCTTCAGATATTGACTTAAATGCCATCATCCGCAACTCTTACTATAAAGAACCGATTAAACTGCATATTGTCAATAAAAGAAATGCTCTTGAACGCGCTATGCTGCATTTTGCCAATTATGAAAAAAATACTACCAAAATCGATGAAAATACTTATGAATGCTTGATTTACTACAATCAAACGATGGAAACCGAACTTTTAATAGAAGTTATGTCTTTCGGTCCTATGCTGACTGTCATCGGAAACGACAAATTTCTCGGTCTTTTAAAAGCGAGACTTCAAAGACAGATGAAGATTACACATTTTATCAACGAATCTCCGTGATAGTAAAGTCAGTCAGATTACAGCATTCCCATCGACTGTTACTATCTGTATCTGATAAAATGAAAAAACAATTATTATCGTAAACATTAAAATTATTTATTGCGTTGCCTGGCTGTAATTCATAAATTTCCTCTGTTCTATTATCTTGCAGGTTAACTCTCATAATAAATGAAGGCAATTCGTTAAACTCGTCTATCTCCGCTTTCTGTATAAAATAGACCCATTCGGCATCATAGGTAAGCAGTAATAAATTGTCATCATCAGGAATTTCATACAGTGCCGTATCCTGCGAATTATCTAAAGAATGCTGTAGTAAATTTTTCCCATCACTGTCGCAATAAAAAATCTTATCTTGACTCATTAAAGGCTTCCCGACACATGTAACAATTTCTTCTGCTTCTTCATTCCCTTTTCTAATCCATACACTGTTTATGTCTATTTCCCCTACGGCTTTCGTAAAGCAAACATAATCATAATATTTTGTACTGAACCAAGGGTCTATGAGCAAACTCATACCTTCTTCATCATCCGGTAAAACAAACTGCGCATAAGCATCCTGTGGTACATCTGATGTTAAATCCCCATTATCATCCAAAGTATACGCCTGATATACTGTTTCAATCCCATAGTCCCCTAATATTTCCTCTGAAAAAATAAGCATATTATCAACAATTTTTAAATCATAACTTCCGGAATTTACCTGTGTCACAACCTCCTTAGCTGAATCATCTATGTTAATCCTAATAAGTGCTTCTGTCATACCATTATCCGTAACAGTATACTCAAGTGCAAAAACATATTCTCCATACAATGCGGCTCCTAGAATATGCGGAGTAGAATAAATTGTCCGTACCTCAGATTCAGAATCAATTCTATAAATACCGCCGACACCGCCAAGATAAACTGAAGTTTCATCAGCGTCGGAAACCGAATGATAATAATTAGGGGTGAAATCGATGATTTCCGCATTTGCCTCAACTTCCACAGCTTCCATATTCATTTTATCTTCAAATTCCTCTGTATTTGAATACTCGTTCTTTTCATTCTTTTCTTTTGGCATTTCTTCCTCTTGTGTGTCAGACACCATCTCCGATACATCCTGTGGATTTGACATGGTACATCCCACAAGTAATAACATACATATAGTCATTACAATCAAAACTTTTTTCTTTTTCATAATATTTTCTTCCACCTATTACCATTAAATTTTGATACATAAAAACCTGTAAACATTTCGTCTACAGGCTTTCTGCTTCTTTATTAACTTAACTCCCCGAGTAGGGCTCGAACCTACAACCCCACGGTTAACAGCCGTGTGCT
>CAMWMM010000269.1 GCA_947175285.1 uncultured Lachnospiraceae bacterium | reverse complement strand
ATTTAAGCCTGTATTGCGATATGGTATACTGAAAAGAGGGGAAGAGAATTTATCCATTATGATAAAATGAATTTACAATGTAGTATTATATAAGCGATAATTGCGAGGATAAGGTAATGGATATATACGAAAGAGTTAAAAAAAATAGAGTTAAAATAGAATCTGTTTATGATTTGGCAGCAATTTGTTATGACCATCTATATGTGCAAATAAAAAATCAGGCATTGTTTTTGGGGGAATATATAGAGTATTCAAGCAAGTCAGAACACAATAATCCTAATACGTCAATGTTAAAGCGATTTGGATATGAAATCTCTGTACTATTTTCGCAAAAGGATATTAAATATTCATTAGATGAAATAGTGGATAGGATATTACAGGAAATAAAAATTGCAGAACAGAATTTGAAACAGTATGGAAAGAAGCAGTATAATGAAGCAACAATAGCTTATTATTTGTTGCAGGCAGTAGATTTGTATGCGGAGAATAAGGAAGCAGGTAGTTGTAATACTCCATTAAATGAAAAATACAAGAAAAATTCTTATATTTATCACAGCAGCGGTGAGGGAATGATTACCGGTCCGTCAGTTGAATTGGAATTTCGAGACAAGATACAGCCTACGGAGATTCGGCATAACTTTAAGTATATAAAGATTTTAGAAAAATCAGAGTTAGATTCAGGAATGAATCCGCCTAAACTGGTAACACTGTATATAGAGAATGAAGATCAGGTTCGAAAAGCTATTGCGCAGGACGGAAAATTAAAAATTGTTGTGATTCCATTTGGCATAGAAGAAATTTTTTCTTTTAAAAAGAAGGAAGGAAATTCATTTTATGTTGAATATATTGAGCAGTGTAAGCAACCTGCTATTGAAAAAGTTCTGTTGTTGTTAGAACGGGCTATTCGACAGAAAGCAAATATTATTATTTTTCCGGAATATGTTTGTTTTCCGGAATTACAAGAAAGAATAGGTGATTATCTCAGGGAAGCATATCGCCGCACACCTCAAAAAATGCAAAATCTGTTGCTAGTCATTGCGGGCAGTGGGTGGACGGCAGAGGGAAATAACGTTTCTCAGGTTTATAGTTACAGTGGTAAACTATTAGGTAAACAATATAAGTATTCTCCTTTTGATGGATATATTGATGGAGAGAGATGGATTGAAGGTTTGCATAATCCTGGTAAGGAATCAGTAATTGTTGAAATACCAGGTATTGGAAGTGTAATGACGGCTATATGCAGAGATGTATCAAATTGGGATCAGACAGAAAAAATGGTTAATATTTTTGAAATCCATTTTCTCTTGGTGGCAGCATGGAGTAAGTCTTTACATGGAGGATTTGTTAACCAGCTTAGTAACATTACGAAAATGAATACTACAACCTGCTCTTTGGTGTGCAATTGTTGTGGTGCTGTTGCTGATCAGGAAAACTATGAGAGAGGTATTGTTGTTGTACCATATATGAAAAAGAGCATCATAGAAGCAAAGATTAAGGTTATCAAGGGCGGACGGGAAACATGCAAAGAGTGTGCCGGATGTACATTTAGTATACCGCTATCTTTCAAAACTCAAAATGTAGATGATGGAAAAATCGTAGGTAAAATTATTCAAAAAAACTATGATTTTACTTGATGATACGAGGATATTTGTTATAATATTGTTTAGGAACAGTTTAGTAAGGAGGGGTGCATATGAGAAAAAGATCGTTGTTGGAAAATGTGTGCAGAAAACTTATAGTCGATCTGGATTCTCATAAGAGTATAACAAAGGATCAAGTGCTTGCATTTATGGAAGAACTGGCTGTTGAAGAACCTAAAAATTTATCAGATATGCCAGCCGATTATAGGAAGGTAAATTTTTCTTTGGGTGAAGTATGGCAATATCAGGAATGGAAGGAACTGTCACCGGAGCAGGCTTTTTTTAATGGCAGTTTATGGGGAAGCGCCAGATTATTTGAGCTTATGCAGCAAAAGAAATTACATACTGATCAAATGAAACTTCTTGTATCAAAATATAAGGATAAATATTGGATGTTTCATGCGATTAAATCATATCCGGGTATTTTGCATAAAGAGTTGGCGGTAAAGGGACATATAAGTCCTTCGCGGCTGTCACAGATAATGGATGATAATGATATTACTACTTTAATCAGTTATCGTGTGTCCGGAAGAGAAAAATACTACTTTTTAAAGCCGCAGGGAGAAGAACTGCTTGAGAAATTAAAGACAAACGACAGAAAAGTACTTGGCAGTTATACGGAACCTCGTAAGGCAATTAGCATTAATAATGACAGCACGGAACGTGCGTATGACAGGATGGCTTTATCTGCTATAGCTATGAGAGAAACCCCTATTATGCGAAAAAATGTAGGGCTTGATTTATTATTGTATATATTTAGCAGTAAAATTGCAACAAAGAAGATAGTAGAGGAAAATGAATGGATACAGAAATCAAATTATATGAAAAGATGGGAGAAGAGTCATTTGAAGAATGGCTCAGAGATGTCCTTGGCAAGATAAGAGGAGAAAAGATAGATGTAGCTACACTGGTTTATGAAAGAATTCAAAAGGAAGATAATCAACAGGCAGCATTTCAATATTTTTTGGAAAACGCAGATGAAATTGTTTCTACGGAAGAGGAAGAGATAGAGGAAGTTTTTGATGAATCAGATGTGCAGCGCCTGCAGAAAAAATGTGGTTCTCTAATTGAAGGAGTCTTAGAAAATCTATTGTCGGAAAATGCGCCGGAACAGGAATTCTACAATCGGCTTTGGTGGGATGGAATTTGCAAAAATGCATTATTACAGGATAAAAAAGAGAAAATATATGCATTATACCGAATCTGGCAAGACAGCAGAATACCATATTTTCAGTTGAATGAAGGAATGACAATGTCCAATGAAGCGTTTATGGATTATTGTAATAAGAATAAGCATTTGATAAAGAAAGCGTTTTTTATTATTAACTCTTCTTTTTCACAGTATTCAGAACAGAGCGATTTACTCTTACGGGTAATGTCTGAGTGTGAAACAGATAAAGATAAGGTTGTAGTCATGGCACAAATTTTGAAAAGTGTGGAAAAAAGAAGTCTTTTTAATTTTTTGGAGCAATAGGCGGTAAGATTCCGGAGATGTGATAAGGAGATTATCCCAATGTTTGTGTAAACCTTCAAACTGATGTAAGATAACATTACATAGTTTGGAGGTTTTTAGTATGGCATTGCCATCTTCGATGACAAGAAAAATGAAAGTCATGGAATGGGTACCTTGAGGTTATCTCATCTCTTTCAACCTCGCCCTCGCCATCTCATACCCCTCACACTTCCGATAGTACTCCCGCGCCTCCTCCAAGTGTCCGCTGCACTCATATATCACTCCGATATTGTAATTGGAACGGTAGCTATTAACGCCTTCCAGACAAAACTGTTTCATAGAGGTAGACTTTTTGAACTCCTGTATTGCTTCGTTAAGCAGTCCGTTATTCATATAAATAAGTCCCATCAAAAAAACAAAATCCGCCCTGACAGCGAAAATATCATAAATCCCTTCAAGCTGCAGCGCTTCTTCAAAACGTTTTAACTCTAACAGACAATAGCCATAAGATTCCACCATCCCCTGCACGTAATCAAGAGCGGGTTCCACATCCATAGAAAGTCCCAGATTAAACCATTCGTAAGCTTTCTCATAATCTTTCAGCTTCATACAGCTTTGTCCTAACTGATAATACAAATAAGCATCCGGTCCGGCTGTAGCAAGCTCCTGCTCCAAAAGAGAAATATTGCGAAGAGATTTCACCCGCATTTCTTCTTCCGAACCGTCGTACCCGACATGCTGAACTTGGATAGGGGCGGAGCAGGTCGTCTTTGGAATAGAATCTTTCCGTTCCAATTGCTCGTGAACCGCTCCCACGAAATGAAAATATTTACGGTTTACAAATCTGCTGACTCGGACATGTTCATACGAAACCGCTCCGTTCTCCGTAATACGATTTCGAATCAGAATCCTTCCCGCGCATTCCGGATAAGTTTCCATTAGGCGGGCAAGTTCGTCCTCATCAATTGATTCCACATATTCGTCGCAGTCAATAACAAGCACCCAGTCATTTGATGCCTGTGCAAAAGAAAAATTTCGAGCCGCACTGAAATCATTGATCCATTCAAAGTGATAAATTTTATCCGTGTACTTGGAAGCAATCTCCACAGTACGGTCTGTAGAGCCGGTGTCAACCAAAACTATCTCGTAATGGTAGGGTTTTAGTCTCTTTAGACATTCTTCAATATGTTGTTCTTCATTTTTTGAAATCATACATACGGATATTGGAAGCATGATTATAATTCTCCCAGTCTTTTTACGGCATTACTGAAATCACCGCATTTTTGATAATATTCTTTGGCTTTTTCTATATCGCCCATTTTTTCATAGATAGAAGCAATGTTATAGTAGGCGTGATAACTATTGACGCCTTTTCGGGAATACGAGGTCAGCGTGGTGGCTTTTTTAAATTCCTCAATAGCTTCTTCCCACATATTTTTTTTCATATATATCATGCCCATCAGGTATACAAAGTCCGCGCGGTTCGAAAATAAGTCATATTTCTCTTTCAAGGAAAGCGCGATATCATATTTTGCAAGTTCGATAAGGCAGTAGCCATAGGTTTCGGTCATACTCTGTACGAGAGCGGAATGGGGGTCTGCATTTAAATCCAGACCGAGTTTGTAATAGTGAGCCGCTTTCTCCCGGTCATTTAGAAAGACATAGTTTTGTCCGAGCTGAAAATAAATATAGGGATTAGGCCCCTTCGTTTCCAAATCCTGAAGCAGCATTTCCAGATTACGGGTGGCGCGTATACGTTTATCGGATTCGGTCACATATCCCTCGTGGTAAAAAGTAAGGGGAATATGAAAATTTGTCGGTTCTGTGCCGTTTAGCGTAGTAACCTGTTCATGAATCTTGCCCTCATAGTGGCAATACCTGCGGTTAAAAAGTCGGCCGATTCGTTCCGTCATTATGGAACGAATACCCTGAATACTGTAGGGGTTGTTGCGGATAATCATGCCTACGGATGAAAGATTGTCCTGCAGCAAATCTTCTATATCGATAAGATTAATGTTTTCCAGATATTCGTCGCAGTCGATATTTAAAACCCAGTCATTGGAAGCCTGGCTGACAGCATAGTTTCTTGCTGCGCTGAAATCATTACACCATTCAAAATGATAGACTTTATCCGTATACTTCCGGGCAGCTTCTATTGTTCTGTCAACAGAACCGGTATCAACAACAACGATTTCAAACTTACAAGGACGCAGCCTTTTTAAGCATTCCTCAATGTGAATATCTTCGTTTTTGGCAATCATACAGACTGTAATAGGTAGCATAGTAATAAGTAAGCCTTTCTCTTTGTAGTATATATAGTGATTCGTAAAACTATTTTATCATCTTATAGTGTTTTTAGACAATAATTTTGAAGAAATTTTTGTTATTTTGAACAAATCATCGAAATCTCGTTTAAAATATGGAATAAGGAGTTTCTTTTTAGCCGTATTTATGGTATAGTACAATAAACTCTGAGGCGATGGAGATTAGTTGCTTCGTGGTGAATAATACTTACATTAAGGGAGGGACTGTCATATGACCAAGGCAGAAATTTTAAAGACAGAAATTTTATCACAGTACAAGAGTGTAAGACAATTTGCAATCGAAATGGAGATTCCATATTCTACTCTTGTAACTGCATTAGACAGAGGAATTGAGGGAATGGCATATGGAACTGTTATTCGGATGTGTGATAGATTGAATTTAAACCCGGTTGATTTTTCTCCATTAGATAAGAAGAGCCCGCTGGGAAATAAAATTCTTGAGAACAGGGTAATGCAGTACTATATTAAATTAAATAAGACCGGAAGAAAGAAAGCCCTGGAACTGATGGAAGATTACGCACAGCTTGAAAAATATCAGGCGTCGGAACAATAGGAGCTTCGCAGGGGGATAGTGTGAAAAATAAATTTTTCACACGCGAATTTGTGCTCGCGCCCAAATATCGCAGGCTGAGCAAGAATGGGAGATTAATATGCAGTACGATTATTTGATTGTCGGTTCCGGATTGTTTGGTGCAGTCTTTGCGTATGAGATGAAAAAAAGAGGCAGAAAAGTCCTTGTCATTGATAAAAGAAACCATATCGCCGGAAATATTTATACGGAATCGGTTTTGGATATCAATGTGCATAAGTACGGCGCTCATATTTTCCACACATCGGATAAAAAGGTGTGGGATTATATGAGCCAATTTGCCGTTTTTAATCACTATATCAATTCACCGATAGCGAGATATCATGACGAATTATATAATCTTCCGTTTAACATGAATACCTTTAGCAAGATGTGGGGTGTTGTGACGCCCGCACAGGCGAAGGCGGAGATTGACAGTCAGATAGCAGAACTGCATATTGATAATCCACGAAACCTGGAAGAGCAGGCATTATCACTGGCAGGACGGGATGTATACGAGAAGCTTGTCAAAGGCTATACTGAGAAACAGTGGGGACGTGACTGCAAGGAACTTCCCGCTTTTATTATTAAAAGACTGCCGCTGCGTTTCTCATATGACAACAACTATTTTAATGACCCCTATCAGGGGATTCCGGTTGGCGGCTATACGGCAATCATTGAGAAGATGTTGCAAGACATTGAAGTAAAGACCGGAATTTCCTATCAGGAGTATATAAAGTCTGCCCCAACGGGAGAAAATAAAACGTTTTTAGATAAAGAGGGAAACTCTTTTGCGAAGGTACTTTATACAGGTATGATTGATGAGTATTTCGGGTATCAGTTAGGATATTTGGAATACCGCTCCCTGCGTTTTGAGCAGGAAGAACTGCCGGACTGTGAGAATTATCAGGGAAATGCGGTTGTCAATTATAC
>CAMWMM010000268.1 GCA_947175285.1 uncultured Lachnospiraceae bacterium | reverse complement strand
AGAGCAGAGGACTGAAAATCCTCGTGTCACTGGTTCGATTCCGGTTCTGGGCATTAAATTAAGAGACCTTGCAATTGCTACATTTATAGTAATTACGAGGTTTTTTCATAGGATTTAACCCAAAGTTTTTTAGTCCAGTCAATTCTGCATCTTCAAATGTAATATTGCGTCAATTAAGCATTTTAGGCATTAGAAATAATGCAATATATTATCATCATTCTTTCTTTTTTCAATATGTTCTTTTAACACCAGATTGATATACTGACTGAATGACCGATCATCATTTTCTGCCAGTTTCCTAATTTCTGAAATTACATCCTCATCAAGAGAGACACTTACTTTTTGTTTATATGGTTTATTCATACTTTTTGCTCCTTTTTCCTACTTTCTTATTGTATATCAAATCAACCTGTGATATATTAAAGTGGCAATAAGTGTCAAAAAGTAGGAAAAGACATATGCGAAAGAGAGTATAAGTATAGAAATAGGAAAAGGAATATATTTTTTTTCATCCACCAGTAGAATTGCTTATGAATCTGTTTGGTATTGTCGAGAAGCCAATAATACAAAAAGAGTACAAAATATGTAAGATGATTCAGGGCGAATGGTCAGAAGAAGGAAATGAACATAATTATGAGTGAGATATTTGAAATGATAACTGAATACGCAAGTAAATATTACTATGATAAGTTTGGCTTTAATAATGAAGAACTTATTGTAATAAGAGATGAAATAATAAAATTACAAGAACAATACGCTGATATGGGATTTACAGATGAGCAGAAAGACACTGTAAATACTCTTTTGAAGTTACATACGGAAATATATGAGGAATGTTTAGAAAAGGTTTATACGCAAGGATTAAAGGATTGTGTGACCATACAGAAAAAGTTGGGAATATTATAATGTTTCATATCTGCCAAGTCAATTATTGTATCTTCAAGAAAAGCAAACCATATTTTATTCATTTGCATTGCATTGATGGCAAATTGAAGTAAAATCTGTATAACTATACTGAATAGTAGAGGTGCAGAAAATGTTTAACTATGATCCACTCTGGGAAACTATGAAGAAAAAAGGAATAACGCAATATCAACTTATAAAAGAATATCACTTTTCAACGGGTACGCTTGACTCTCTAAGAAAAAATAAAAGTGTAACAGTAAGTACATTGGAAACACTATGTATATTGTTGGATTGTGAGCCTAACGATATTTACTCTTTGATGTCATTTTGCACTGACAGCAATAACAAATTATGCTATAATTTAAAAAAGAGAAATATACTATTTATGGCAGTAGGCATAATAAGAACGATTAGTAATTACCATTAAAACGAAAAGATTAAAAGAAAAAACATTAACAGGAGGTATTTTATGGAATATGTTATAAAATTTACTTGGGACAATGAAGCTAGTGTATGGATAGCCACTAGCAATGACATCCCTGGTCTTGTTTTGGAATCCGGTTCATTTGATGCACTTCTGGAGCGGACGCGCTATGCTGTTCCTGAATTGCTTGCACTAAACTCAACCGAATCCCAAACGCTTTCCCTTACTTTTAAGTCGGAACGGCATGAAAGGATGGTTTTGTAATGGCAGAATACGAAAAGAAAGTACGACAGATATTATCTCAAAATGGCTGTACTTTTCATCGACGTGGAAAAGGCGACCACGATATCTGGTTCAGTCCCATTACACAGCGTCATGTGACAGTCGATACAAAGATAAAATCAAGACATACAGCAAATGCTATTTTAAAACAAAGTGGAATTGATTATAAATTTTAATGGCAAATTAGTAATGAGAAAACCTCGGATGTGTGTTCGGGGGTTTTTTTATTGCTATAGACATTGACAAGTTTTGTTGGGAAAGATATAATATTTTTTGGTTATATAATTCATATTTTTTTGCGGGTGTAGTTCAATGGTAGAACACCAGCCTTCCAAGCTGGATACGTGGGTTCGATTCCCATCACCCGCTTTTTATTTTTGCCGGGAAACCGCCATAAGTGCTTTTAAACCATATCTATAGCAATCTATAACAAAACATCCTCCAAATACAACTTACCCAAATTATCATAAATCTTTATACGCTTCACTTTAATTGTCTTCTGATTGCGTATATACAAGTCAGTTGTATCATGGAAAAAAGATTCCGCATACTTTTTTCCATTTCTATCTTCTGCAACGCATAAGTGATTATATCCCTGCGTATTTTTCTCAAATAAAATATATTTTGCCTTTAAATTAGAAGCAATCAAGGAAGCGTTGAACTCAATAATAGCATCTGTATATGACATTGTAAGAATGTTCTCTTTACTGAAACTGTTATAGCGAACTTCTATAACAGGAAAGTATATGCTTCTCTTAATAATATTTTCTGTAAGCATCTCCTGTTTTTTAATTTTTGAATTTATGTACTCCATACGGTAATTGACAATTGATTTATACTCATTGAATTTATCTAACAGTTGATTCAAATAGCCCTCCATATACATCAAAAGCTCTTGACCTTAGCCAAGAGCTTTCCGAAATTCTATAAAGCGGTTCTCTTTTCTTCAGCTTGCGCCTATTCGGTGTAAGTGAACCGAAACTTACGGAAGAACCTCCACTTATGAATCCGAAAAATCATAAGTTTCATTGGTTAATTTCATTATATGCATTAACTCATATAAAATCAATAGTGTTCAAAAATTTTATATCTTTTTCTGAAAACACAATAAATTCAAATAGTATTAAAACTCTACGGAGGCTCTTGAGTATTTGCAAGGACAGTAAGCGATAGGATAGAAAACTGAAAAGATAGTGTAAAAGGCGGCATAAACAACCGCCTTTTATATTAACATAAGGATGTTTCGCGGAGCGTGGCATCCGCTTTTTATTTTGTCGGGGAACTGAAAAAATATTGACAATGCGCATTGGTGCGCATAAAATATAAATGGAAAATGCACATAGGAAAAGGGGCGGTAAGTGATTGAAAGTATCGGAACGGTTAAGATACTAAAGAAAAATAAATGCTATCTGTTGAGGCATGGAAAGAATCATGATATATGGTGCAGTCGAATTACCGGAAAACAGTTTTCAGTACCGCGTCATCCGGCACAGGATGTACCTAAAGGTACATTTGAAAATATAAAGAAAGATGCCGGATTTGAATAACCCGAAATTATTTCAGGGTTTTGAAATGGAGGATGTTTAAATGTCAAAATACGTGTATCCTGCAGTATTTACACAAGAAGATAACGGACAGTATTCAGTTGTGTTTAGAGATTTGGAAGGATGTTATACCTGTGGGGATAGTATGGAGCAAGCCATAGAAATGGCGGAAGATGTGCTGGCTTTGGTATTGTATGGATATGAGGTGGAGGGAAAGGAGATTCCGAGACCTTCCAGTCGGGAGAGTATAGAAGTGCATCAAGGAGAGTTTATAAATGACATCAAATGTGATACGCTTGCATACAGAAAAATGTATAATAATAAGTCTGTGAGAAAAAATGTCACATTGCCGGAATGGTTAAATGAAGAGGCGGAGGCATTGAAAATCAATTTTTCGCAAGTTTTGCAGGAAGCACTGTTACAAAAATTAGGCAGGACATGATTGTCAGACCGAAGTGAAAGTATCTTTTCCATTTGAATATTTGCAAGGACAGGAAGCGATAGGATACGCTCTTTTATTTTTATCGGGAAACCGCCATTTTACGGGGATTTCCCGATTTTTTATTGCTTTGAAATCCTGGCTTTTCATATCTTGGTTAGTAGTTTCTGAAAAATATTTTATAAGAAATCGTTGACAGGGGGGCGATGTGATATGCTATTTTCGGTCATTTACAGAATAAATTCAGGCAAAAGGAGAAAAAAGATGAAGAAAAAAGTACTAACAGTAATTCTTCCGTTATGCGTTGCTATGACAATGACAGCCTGCGGCGGAAATGCAGACACAACAGAAGTTGAGGAAACAATAGTAGTAGCGGAAAACACGGAAGCTGATGCGCAGGCAGAAGCGGAAACCGGGGAACAGGCACAGGAGGAAGCGGAAGTCGAAAAACAGGCGGGTATTGCTGAGGCTGATACGTTTTACGAAGTAGGGCGTAAGAGTCTTTACGGATTGGACGGAGCGCAGATTAACATTGAGGATGCCTATACAAATTTCACAAAGGCACAGGAACTTGGAAATACCGATGCAAACTTTTATCTTGGTCTGCTGGCTGACAGCTACTACAGCTATCCAAAACAGGATTATGAGCAGGCAAGGGCATTCTATGAGCAGTGTGGTGACAACCCCTATGCGCAGATTGCTTTAGGATGGTTATATTATTTCGGGGGAGGCATAGAGAAAGATGAGGAAAAGGGCAAAGAACTTTTTCAGTCAGTGGCAGACCAAGGCGTAGTTGAGGGATACGATGGACTTGCTTGGGTTTCAATTCGTGAGGGAGATTCTGAAACTGCGTTGGGATATTATAATAAGGTAGCGGAAGAAGGTACAGAACAGATTTATATCGCAAGGGCAATGAATAGTCTTGGCAGCGCGTATCAGAATGGCAATGGAGTGGAGCAAGATTTGGATAAGGCAATAGAATACTATACGAAAGGGGCAGAATTAGGTGATTTTTCGTCAGAGCAGGCTCTTGAGCATTTGCAGGGACAGTAAGCAATAGGATAAAAATCGGAATGAAAGTGTAAAAGGCGGCATAAACCGCCTTTTATTTTTGCAATCTAAAAGCCATATTATATAGCGAAACTTGATAAGTTAAAAACTGCATGGTAGAATAAAATAAAATCAGGATGGAGAAGGGACTTGTGATAAAGGAAATAAACGGATATATTGTCGAATGGGATGCGGAAAAAAATGAAATAAATAAGAAAAAGCATGGTATTTCATTTGAAGCGGCGGCATTAGTATTTGCAGATGAGCATTATCTTGAATTGTATGATGATGAACACAGCATTAATGAGGACAGATATATTGCAATCGGTTTGGTAGAAGATATTCTTTTTGTAGTGCATACCATGCGGAATGAAAACGTGAGAATGATTTCCGCACGTCTTGCGACGAATCAAGAAAGGAGATTTTATTATGACAGTCAATGTTCGGATATATAAAGGGCAGAAGCCAACGGAAGAACAACGTATGGAGATAAGAGAGGCCGCAAAAAGAGAACCGCTTTATGATGAAGATGCTCCGGAGTTATCCGTGGAACAGATGCAACGTTATAGAAAAGCAGCAATTGAGAAAAAAGCAAAAACAGCAGTTACTCTGGAACTATCCAAAGAAAATATGGATAAAGCTCATTCTTTTGGAAAAGAATACAGAACTGTGCTAAGCCGCCTTTTGGAATTGGCTATGGATGACAAAGATTTAATCAGAAAAGCGCAGATTTAGAAATGCAAAAACAGCAGATGGTAATAAAAAATATGCAATCAAAATAAAGGCAGGGTAAATTATATTATCCTGTCTTTAAATATTACTTAGCGAAGAACATATATTGTTATTTTTTGACAATAAAAGGGTTCTGGTATATAATAGTCAAATCTTATTTTGAGAAAGGAATCAACCACATGGAAGGACAACATCAAGAAGAACATAATCCGGTACACGCTCCAATTCCCGGTTTGGGGCTTAGAAGTATAAAAACTGCTTTAGCAACAATGCTTACAGCGCTCCTTTATGCGCACTTTCCGAACTCCAATCCGACTTTTGCCTGTATTGGGGCGATTTTCGGCATGGGAGTAGACATGCAGGACTCAAAGCGCAGTGGGGGGAATCGTTTTTTTGGAACCATTATTGGCGGTTTCATTGGTCTGGGGCTTTTTAAAGTGGAACACCTGATTTTTCCGAATGGTAATTACTGGATGAAAACGGTGATGGTTTTTCTGGGAATTATTATATTGATTGCTTTGTGTGTGCGCTTCCACTGGCCGGGCGGGGTACAGCCGGGCGGAGTGGTATTGTGTATCATTCTTTTTAACACGCCTCCGAATTATATTAATTATGCGATTGACCGTATGATAGATACGGGTGTAGGTGTGATAATTTCCCTGCTGGTAAATTATGAATTTTCCAGAAACCGGGTGGAAACATGGTTACATATGAAAAACAGTAAAGGGATAGATGCAGGAACCGGGGAGACGGTGACAACTGATGGAGAAGAAAATTCTAAGTAGGCAGTGACTCATTTCAAGCCACTGCCTGCCTGCTTACTTTCTTATTACAATTGCATCTTTCAAATATTCGGGGTATTTCTTCCCAAATTCTTTGTACTCCTCTTCCTCCGTTATCCAGAGAATAATCGGATATTCTTTAATGCCCAGACGGTTACATGCTTCTAATCTATGATTCCCGTCATTTAATGCAAAATCATGATCCACATAGTGAACAATCAAAGGCGGCATATCCTTTTCTGTCCGGAGTGCCTGCTGCAATTTCCCAATCTGTATCTCAAACCAGTCCGCATCTACCTGATATTTCATATTGCTTTCCGGTCCGCAGCAACGATGCAGCAAAGAAAGCGGTATGGTAATCGGTCCGATAAAATAGCGGTCAAATAATTTCAAACCGTTTGAAAATGCCTGATTATGTCCTTCGGCATACAGATAAGTATGAATCCATTCATCAATTTTTCCGGCTTCTGCGTATTCTTTTGCAGATGATAAAGAACAACTATAGTCCAAGAGTTTATCCTCCTTTTTGGCATAAATAATTTTTTTAATGGTTTCAACAGAAAGATGAAATATCTCTGCCAACTGTTCCACATCGGCGCCTGCGTGGAACTGCCTTTTGATTTCGAGATTGCGTTCAAACAAATATCTTTGATATCCTGATGTCTCTCCCCACGCCTTTTTTTCTTTCCCGGCAGGGATATAGATTAATTCACCGGAGACATACTTTTGTATTTGATTTAACAGATTTTCCGGAAAAATATCTCTTGCATTTTTGTATTTCATC
>CAMWMM010000267.1 GCA_947175285.1 uncultured Lachnospiraceae bacterium | reverse complement strand
CAGCGCTGGAAAAAAGGGATTTGATTTTTTCATGAAACATAAATAATGTACCTCCTTGGCTTGAAAATGCAAAATACTTCCAAACCAAGGGCCGCTTTCGTTACCTCTAAAACCAATCAGTAACGAAAGCGGCCGCACATTTTGGGCTGTTTGTCAACCCCTTTTTTAGATTTTATGAAATTTTTTTATATTTTGGTTAGACCCCGGCCATCAAATCAAGCTGTCCACTTAACTTAATGACATTGGGGAGTGAACAGTAACCCCGTAACTCCATCCGGTAAATGTCACCTTCTTTTTACTTGTAATTTCTATTCCCGATATGCTATAATAATCTCGCTTATTATTTACAGATCAGCCTTATGGTTTATTGTGGACAATAAAATTCCTGGAAACAGGTAATGATTTTTTTGCTACAGATTTTCTGTAGTTTTTTTATTTCAACCATAACCTAATTTACCGAAAGGAGAATTGATTCATTTATGTCAGAAAACTTAAAACAGGCATTGCTGAAAGAGGCCCAGCTGCTCTCCATTTCCCAGAGCGACTGTGACCTCTTTTTTATCGGACAGGCCAATGCCATTACCTATGAGCAGCTTGCAGCGGCATCCATCCACGGCGCCACTAAAACCAGCGGGCGCCTTAGTATAAAGAAATTGGAAAAAGAGGGCTATCTGACGGCAAAGACAATGCCGGGAAATGCGAGAACGAAATACTATTTTCTGACTGCAAAGGGCAGAAAAAGGGTGGAGCGTTTGTTTGGTGAAGCATTTATAAAAAAGATGTGCCTGGATTTGGAACGTCGCCCGCCTGCAAGCCAGCAGCAGCTCCCGCACCGTATCCATACCGGGGACATTTATTTTACTTACCTGAGCAACCCATTCCTTGACCACCTCCCGCTGTGGCTGCTGGAGCATCCTTATCGGGAACCGGAAGGCGTCCTTCTGCCACCGCGCTGTGACGGTCTTTTGCAGACAGCATATGGAAACTACTATATTAAGCAGGATAACTGCACGCAGGGAGAAAGCGCACTGGGAAATAAACTCAGCCAGTACATGTCTGCCGAATGTTTTATCGGAACAGGGATTCTCCGCCATACCCTTATTTTTACCCTGAACGCAGAAGCAAAAGAGCGTCCGGTGAAAAAGCCGCCCTACTCCGTTTACCGCATCCTCCTGAAAGCAATCCGTGTTTGGAAAGCACTTGAAGGGGAATGTGGGGAGGCGCTGTCTTTTACCGTCTTCTGTCTGCAGTTTGACAATAATCCGTCCCCAAACCTGCTCCATCTGTCCGGCAATGACCGCAACATCTTAAAAAATCTCTGCCTGCAGTATCCTGACCTGATGCTGGATGAAATGGAACAGTTAAAGAAAAGCTACCTGTATGATACGTCACTGGAGGAAGACAAGGGAGTGGAACGTGATATCCTGTTTTCAAAAAGACTGCGGCAAAAATTCTATCCCCTGCCAGAATCCAAAGATCAGGCGTCCTTGCAATACCGGCTTCGTAAAGGCATGCACCTGTACGTCCTGCCAAACCACAGGCTTGGTGATTACCTTCCTTTTGCGCTGCAGGGAGAATACCTTTTTGAAGATTTCCTGCGCGGTCTGCTGTTCCACATGGGACTGAATGATTTGGAAGCATGGGAATACCATTCCCTGTCCAGTTTCCACGATAAAGCTGGGAACGAATATATTTTCAGGAATGTATTTACTTCCGGCTGCGGCATCCGGATTGTCGCAGAAGATGCCGCCCATGACCTAGGCGGCAGGGAACGGACAGCCTGTTACCTAAAGAACCATGCCGGAAAAGAGCATTTATTGTTCCTTTTATTTGTGTCTTCCAGGGAGGATGCTGCACTGTTTCTTGACACGCTGGAAACCGCCTTGTGCCGCCCGGAAAACAGTTCTGCCGATATCTGCTTTGTAAATAAATCGGCTGCGCTGTACCAAAATCCGGCTTCCCAGGCTGCCTATTTCCGAAAACAGGCTCCAAACGGGATGCTGTGGCTTCCTGCCATGATTGACTATGATGCTTTTCTTGCCGAACTGCATCTGATGGAAAGGCATTAACCTAAATTACCGAAAGGAGAACTGATATATTTATGACAAAAAATTTAATACAGACACTGTTAAAAGAAGCTGGGCTACTCCATATGGAAAGGGAGGTGGCGCTATGAATGAAAAAATGTCTTTTTCTGCAATAATTAGCTCCATAAGGGAACAGGCCGCCCTTTCCCTAAAGGGGCATAGGGAGACAATACCCATAAATGCCGCATATGCGGTTTTTTTTCTGCATCTGGTTTTATATGCAGCCCGATTTCTGTATGCAATCGTGTCCCTGGATTACAGCATCCTGACACCTTACATCCTGTATGTGGCATTCTGGCTGTGCATGCCGCCATTACTTTTCATATGGGGCACACGCTATCCGTTTTACAATTTCAGGCATACGAAATATGCCTGTCTTTTTGGCGTGCTGCTCTCCTGCCATCTGCTTGCCCTGTCCCTGGTCTATAAGCTGTTTTCAAGGCTCTTCCTGCCCTGGATCATGGCTCTCCCCACGAACGAAGCGTTTACGAAAGGCATGGTTCTTTTGCTTGCAAGAATTGCCACGCAGCTTCCCTTAATCCCTGCCGGAATACTGCTTGCGAAAGCCGTATTTTTTCCCGTTCATGATGAAAACTGCCTGCAGCGGATCATGGCATATAAAATCACGCACAGCCTGCCACCGGAAAAGAAAGCGCCCTCAGACATCGCCTATAACATGAATATCGTAAAGGACATCAATACCGGAAAGAACATCACAGTCTATGCAAAGAACCGGTTCCTGCATACGCTGATCGACGGCACGTCCGGTACCGGCAAGACCTCGTCCACCATTCTTCCCGCAATCCGGGATGACCTGAACATGCGCTGCAAGGCAGAAGATAAGCAGAAAGAACAGCTGCAGGCATTCCTTGAAAACGGCGAGATTTCCTACGCGCCGCCTAAAGGTGCCCGCGGCTTTTCCATCAATGACTGCATCCCCATCGTTCCGGATGCAGGACAGCTGAGTGATACCGAAGTGGAACAGCGGATTGCGGCGATACAGGAGAAGCTGGAGCACCTGCGTCTTGCATACCCTGTCTGCGGCATTACCGTACTTGCGCCGGATGACTCCCTGACCGATGACGTATGCCGGCTCTGTGACGCAAGGGATATACACTACAACCGCATTGATGCCGTCCGGGACGCAAACGGGCTGAGGAAGAAAAACACGATTGGCTTAAATCCGTTCTATCTCCCGCCTAACATGGACAGCGAGGCAAAGAACCAGCTTATCGTTAAAAAAGCGGTCATTTTTTCGGATGTCATGCAGGCCATTACCGATTTAAAGGGCAAGGCAGACTCTTATTTTACCGGACTCAACAGGCAGATGATAGCCAACCTTGCAATCCTTGTCATGGCAACCGTGCCTGTGCTGAGGAACAGGCAGGCGACACCCACCGACTTGCAGGAGCTGATCAACAATTTTAACCTGCTTGCCGAATATGTTGACAAGCTGCAGGAACTGGACCAGAGCAGGAAACAGTATACTTTCATCGTGCAGTACATACGGGAAGACCTGCTTGGAAAGGGTAGGGAAAAAATGGAGGACCAGAGCCGCGGTACGCGCAACATCATCAACGAATTCCTGCTGATGCCGGCAAACCGTGAGATTTTCTGCTCCCAACAGAGCATTGACTTTGACCGGGCGCTTGCAAACGGCGAAGTGACCGTGTGCAATTATAACCTTGCCAGCGGCGATACCGACGCCGTGGCATTCGGCCTCTTTTTCCTCCTGTCATTCAATAACGCAGTGCTTTCCCGTCCGGGGAATGAGAATACGCGCATCCCGCATTTCTTCTACGTGGACGAGCTTCCGGTGCTGATACATCCGTCACTGGAAAAGAACTTCTCCCTGTTCAGGAAATTCCGCGTGTCCATGATGGTTGCCATACGGACCTTAGACCAGATGGAGAAAAACGAGATTACGAAATACCTGAAAGGCGTCATTTTAGGCTGCGCCCATATCATTGTCTTCGGCCGCTCATCCCTGTCCGATATGGAGATATTCTCTTCCCTTGCAGGCATACGGGACGTGAAAGAAATACAGACCTCCACCACCGAAACCGCACTTACCGATGATTCCCCCCATTTTTCCTACTCTTCACGGGAGATGGTGACGCAGAGGAACGTCATCGAGGAAATCGGCATCCGCATGAAGGATTTCCAGGAGGTGACTTTCTTTACGACAAGGGCAGGCAGGCCGCTCCCCGCCCTGTCCGGAATCGTGGATTTCTTAAAACCTTCCGACTGGGAGCGCAAGAAAAGACTTCCTTTTTCCATTGAAAGGGAGGAAGGCAGCCTAGAAGACCGAAAAACTTCCCCGATTACCATTCCGGATGACGGAAAAGTGCCTGAGAACGGTTATCGTTTCCTGCCAGGGACACCGCTCAGCATCTTTTACAGTTCCGCCCGTGTTGATGCCACAGGGAAAGACGATACAAAAAACATTCCCCCGGAGCCGGAGCAGGAAAAAGATACGGGGCTGCCGGAAGGGAGCGAACGGATTGACGATATTTTATAAGCAAAGGAGGCATGAACCGATATGAAAAATCACGATTACCCAATAGAAACGGCAGAGGAAAGCGCCGAAGAGAAAGAAACCGACCTTTTGATATCTAAAACACCGTTTTATCTGGAAAAAGACTGGGAGCTTATTACGGAAAACAAGAATCCTGCCTGCAGCCATGTCCAAATTGAGCAGATGATCCGGAAGCTCACCATCAACCTGATTGACATGGAAATACTGAAAATACTGGCATCCTTCCATTACCTCAACCACTACCATATTGCATACCTGCTGGAAGGGCGGCTGCACCCTAACTACCATAAGGCGTCCTACCTGAATAACCTGAATAAGCTGAAACGTGCCGGGCTTGTCCTCTGTTACATTCCCATAACTACAGGGACATTAGCAGAGGAAACGCCCCCTGCCCCTGCATCCCCGTTAAAGCTCTACTGCCTCTCCCAAGGGGCATACACCTACATGGAGCCTATCACGCCGGATGCCCATGCAATGCAGCCGGCCGGGAGCCTCCGCAAAGTTGAGATTGCGGCGGCAAACCAGTTTATACTTCATTTCCAGCGCCATTATGGGAACATGGTTTCCTCTCTGGAATACCTAAAGACGGTACGGCTTGGCACTTCGGTGTTTACGATAGACGGCATCGTGCGCTACCGCGCTTCTTTCAGCAAAGACCAGCCTGCGGAGCTGGTATCCCTTCTCGTGCTGCCTGTCCGGAAGCAGGAAAAATGGGAAAAACGCGCTGTCATGCGGCTGCACCTTTTAAAAGTGTGGCTGTCAAGGCATGACGCGGAATACCGCATCCCGTTCCCCGTGCTTATCGTGGAGAATATGGAAATGGCAGTCAGCCTATTCTCCTGCCTTCAGGCACAGGAAAACCCGCTTTCCGTCTATTTCTGTCCAGAAAATCTGCTCATGGTCTATCCGCCCTTTTCGTCCATATACCGGTGCGAGGCGGATGAGGACGGGAGGGTAAAAGCCGTAAGGCTGGAGATTATGTGCGAGGCATCTTCTTAATATGCCTTTTCCATAGACTGCGGCATTTTCCCTTGACAGCAAAAGAACGCAGTCCCTTTCTTTTTGCGGGATGCGCTCTTTTGTGTGTAAACGCAGATATCTTCTTATTCCTCATTAAGATAAACCGCTACCGAAAGTTAAATATATTTAATTCTATATTCTTTAACGCAACAAATGAAAATTAGATTAAATAATAAGCTTATAAAAATTATTTATTTTTTATATTATCTTATATACAGACGGAATCATACATAATTATATATAATTACATGTTTTGCATGAAAATCATTTTCGTCATGATTGCCTGTCATATTAATGTTTGCACCCTGCTCCAAATCAGAAAATGCGCCTTGTCGTTTTTCAATATCAGTATCTCCATTGACTCCATCATTTTTGACTGTCCATACCTCAAATTCCGTTTCCTCGGAAAAATATACTGTAACTAACACTTTCCCGGAATCTCCATAAGAAACAGCTGTATTTTCTGATGGATGAAATGTTTTATTAATTACCACTCTGTTATCACCAATACTCTCTATATTACCGTCTAGCTCGGAATTCGATTGCAATTGTGCATTATCTGTCTGCGACTGGCTACTGTCCGCTTGTGATTGAGTAATGTTTGATTGTTGGGCTAAATCTTTGTTATTGTTCTGTTGGCTGTCGTCATTTTTTACCAAATTGTCAGACTCATTATTAGTACTTTCTCCGTTGTTGCCTTGACTATTATTTTGATTATCGCTGTCTTGTTGATTATCATCATTTTCTTTATTGTTTTGATTATTACTGTTATTTTCCTCTGCATTTGTATCAATTACATCATTAAAATTGATTGTGTCTACTGTTGACATGTCTGAATCTGCATTAGAATTACTACAACTCGTTGTCGCAAATAATAAACCCATACAAAGGTATACTGCTATTTTTTTGATTTTCATTATTTTTTTTCCTTCTTTCTCATATTTTTATTACTACAAGCATAACATATCAATCTTTAAACAATCTCTAAATAATGATGCTGTTGCTCTCGCCCGGCATTTTAACATCACATGAGAACCTTTCATAAAGTGCTGTGATTTTCATTGACATAGAGAGTTTTCCTTTTCCAAAAGTGCCCTGTTTATCAGCTTTTTCAGTATATTATTTTCTCTGTCCTTAACAGCCTAACCCATTCGTTTCTGTGCTCTCTGACATATCTCATAATCCCTTTTGCGTCGTTGTTCTCAATCATTTTTGATACCTCATTCTTTCTGTGCTGTTTTAGTAGTTTTTGAAAATAAAAAAGTGTCTTCGACACATCAACTCCCCCAGCCCCTCAATCTTGAGG
>CAMWMM010000266.1 GCA_947175285.1 uncultured Lachnospiraceae bacterium | reverse complement strand
TAAAGTTCTCTGCCGTAAAAAAAATTGTCGCTGTCCAACTGTGATATTATTTCATCAGCCACCTTAATGGAGGTAAGCACCAACACTGCCTCTCCGGAAACCTGATGCAATTCCTTCATAGAAATGACTGGTATCTTCCTGCCTTCAATATCGAGGATTGTCCCAGCCTTAAAGTTATCCACGACATATTCCAGCTGCTGTACAACTGGGTAATTTTTGCAAAATAAATGAAAATTAAGCCCTGCGCAGAAACAGATTACTTTTTTGTTGCTTATCAGCGTCTTAAACCAGCTTGATGTACAGTTACATACTTTTACCATGTCTCCCTCTCCAATAAAATGTCTCTTAAAATATTATCCATACTTTTTATGGGTATTTTGGTTTTATCAGATATTTCTTTTAAAAGTTTGTCATCTTTATCAACTAATGTAAGAATGATTAAATCCAATTGCGGAGGCACATCTTCCAGCGGGCAGATGGGGATATCTGATTTGAGGAATGCCGCATTCCTGTCTATAAAACAAACAACCCGCAGTTTTGTCCTTAACATGTAGTGCAGCCGCATGCCTATTCTTCCCATTCCATAGATTCCTATAGCGCTGTAACCGGCCTTTTTGAGGTATATTGCTATGACGTCATTTGGGGTATTAACAGACAGCCATTTATCATATGTGGCTGCTATACTTTTTAGTCTATCCAGCTCTTTCAGCCGCGTTTCAATCCCGTTTTCAACGGCTTGTCTAAGCTGCCCCAGGCGTTCTTCGGAAAAGCACTTACTGTTTTTGATAACTTCATATACCTCTTTCTCTGACTCATACATACCCAGCGTACTTTCGGAATAGTTGCTGCCGTCGATGACATGTTCATATAATACCTCCTGGTTTAGGGAAAATATCTTATTTTCATTCATCATGCACAGCCAGAGCAGCCAGTCGTCCGCCCCGTTCTGTCGAAGGATATTGTCCTTCCACACTGTTGAAATGGCACTTCTGCGTAACAGCACCTGCCCTGGGGACAGGATTCCGTTTCCTTTTTTGCACATATGGGAAAACGAAACAGCCTCCTCGAATTTTATGTCATGGTTATAGAACTGTCTTCCCTCGTTGACTGCCCTGCAGACCACTGCGTCCCCTATGCCTATACTGCTCAATTGGCTTTTTAAATAGTTCGGATAGATTTTGTCATCCTGGTCCAGGAATACGATGTATTCCCCGGTACTGTACTGGAGCCCCCTTGTCCTGGCGCCATGTATTCCCCTGTTCCTGTCTGTTTCTATTGCCTGTACGTCTATCCGTTGCGAAGGGCAGCAGTCATTGATGCGGTCACCTGGGTCATCATTTACCAGAACCAGCTCCGTTTTTACTGCTCCTCCTGCTGCCTCTGTGCAGATTTCAAGCTGGTTTATAAGCCCTTTTATATATTTTTTCCCCTTATAAACAGGGACAATCACACTAACTTTTTCCATATTGTTTTTATACCGTATTTCCTATATTGCAGAACACCGCTAAGCATTTAAAACCAAATCTTTGACAAATCTTTGCCTAGGGCATCTTCCAGTTCCCTGACACTTTGTGCAAAAAAATTTTCCAGCCTTTCTTTTTGTCCATCTGTCATTTCTATGTCATATATTTTTTTAGCCTTCATAATCTGTTCACACAGTTCCTGCAACTGCCTGTCGGGATTCTCCGTTACCCTAAATGCCCTCATCTGGTTCTTCAGCTTATGCAATAATTCCGCTGCCTTGTAGTCCTCCTGGTTCGCCATGACATAGCCCTTATTTTCTAATGGCAAGCTATCGCCCTTGTATGTGCTCCGGCTTCCTATAAAATTTAAAATACTGTTCATTTCCGCCTGTGTTTCCCTAACAAGTTCCTCAAAAAAGATGATCTTCACCTGGTTCTTAGGGTATACTTTCCAATACTGCCTGATCCAGTAAATATATTCGAATATATATGCCTGGTAACCCCTCCTGCACCGTTCTAAATCACGTTCAATATATTCATCAAGCATTCGGATGTCAAACCCACCAAAACTATTATATGCGTCCGCAAAATTGCCACCGCCGACCCGGCACATTGACTTAAACAAAGAAAATGTCGCCTTGACCGGATTTCTCACTATAAAAAGTATCTTAATATCCGAACCAAAAAAAGCATGAACACGCTCTGCTTCCCATGTAAAATCAGGGTCAATCATCCCGATTATCTGTTCTTCACGGATATTACCAAAATACTCCTCCTGCAGTATCCTGGCCGGATTTTTTACATGATGGCACCACGTAAAAAATTGTGTCTCCTTCTGTTTTGACAAATAGATATCCTCACAGCCATAAAGTGCATGATATAGGGAAGTTGTGCCGCATTTTATGAAGCCAGTGAGCATAAAATCCAGTTCATGGTAAGGTTCTGCAAGTTTTTTATCTAATTCTGCTCCCATAGCCACATACAGTTCATCCGTCATATAAACGTAATTCTTTCCAAACTTTCTGACAAGAGATGCTATGTCTTCCTGAAATAGCACAGATACTGCAATAATAATTGTGACAGCCTCGCAGTTCTCCAGATAGGATAATGCATCCAAAATCGGTATATTCCTGTATTCTATTTCATATTCTCCATCCGTTACGACAATTGCCTGTATCCTTTCCTGTGCTTTGATAGAATTTATATAATCAACCAGTCTCTTACCATAGCTGCCTGCTCCATAAACCACAACATCTTCTGACGTTAAATGGCTCTTTAAATCTTCAATTCTAAACAAATACCTGCTGATGCTGTCTCTGCCTTTATTCATTCTTTCTCCTTCCCTATTACACTCATTTCTATATTTATTATTACGTTTATGGCTTTTCTAAAAGTGAAATGCAGTCCAATTTTTTCACGTTTCCCCACTCCATAACTTTCTGTTTCAGAACTTTAAAGCCTGCCCTAAACGCCAATTATGAATTTTTAAAATTGATCCCGTTTTCCCTCAGAAAATCCTGATAGTATGCATACATTGCCTTATAATTCCGATAAAATTTGTCGCCATATACACAAAAACCAGCATATTCTTCCCTGCCTTGCAGCTTCCTCGCCGTTTCAAGCTTTACGGACGGCAGGCACATTGCCTCGCACAGTTCATAAGTCCTACTGTCGTGCGTAATCCACAAAGCAGGGATACCCGCAAGCAAAGACATCATGTTGCCATGGAACCTACATCCTACAGACAGCGAAAACTGCTCCTTTACCAGGTAATCATGCCACTCGTCCCAGTCAAAGAAAATCCGTCCCTTTGCCTTGATGTAAGCCTCTATTTCGTGACTGTTTACAGCAATATTTGGATACCTGCTTTTCACATGCCGTTCCAAAAGCGGAGCATTCTCGTATAGTGTCCTCGGGAAATCCTCCATTGACTGCATGAGTAGTATGTCGTCGTCCTTAGCATTTTTTCTGAAAAACTCCCTTACATACTGCTCATTTTTATAATCTTTAGAGCCCCAACTAACACACAGCTTATCCTCTTTCGCAGGTTTTATTTTATATCCTCCCATTCTTTCTGCACCATAGAATGAGGGACATCCAATTATTCTGTAGTTTCTGATACCCATAAGCTCCAGACATTCTGCAGTAACGCTACCCCTGATTCCTATGCTTACGCAACGGTATGATAGTTCCTTTAGGGCATGCTTTTGTTCGTATGGCAGCGCCGCCACAAGTTTCGCAGGCGTGTTCAATTCTTCTGTTAATTGTGCACCCATTCCTATCATGGTCACCCGAACTTTTTCGCTGTTGTACTGTTTTATTTGTGAAAAATAGAACTGCAGGCTGTTATCATTGATATTTATCACGTTCGCCAGTGGAATAATGATATTGATTTCGTCATTATCCATATCAAACATATGACAATTCCCGGCAGCATCATACTTTAAGCCCCGTTTTACAGCTTCATGCCAAACGATATTGCCCGTATTTCCACCCATCCACATAATCATGGCATCTATGTCATTAGGCCAAACGGCCGGTGTTCCTAAAGCTTCATACAAATATGTAACAGACATATGTATCTCCTTGAAATCCGTCATTATAATATATCAAAACGGTCATAATAAAGTTTCATGACATTACATAATACAATATTTCTTCCAGGGAAAGTACTGGACAGGAAACTTTCCTGCTCAGATCTTCTTCTATTTCATTCATGTAAAACACGGAAGTCACAACAACGGCATCTACTTCTGGCAGCTTGTCGAAGTTATTAATAATTTCAATCCCTGCCATGCTGCCTTTTTCCTTTTTATCAATACCATATGCGATTTTAATGCTGCTGTTTTTCAGTTCTGCTATCAGTCGTTCGCCAACATAGCTCATACCGTAAACCGCAATTGATTTGTAACCTTTTTCCACAAAATAATCTTCCAAACTTACCCCAGCCTGTTTTACTTTCAGCCACTGATTCATTAACATAAACAGAGCAAGATGTCTGTCTGAATTCTCCTTATAAATGTCAGCCTGTTTAAATTTTGTTTTTGCCTTTTTTATTTTTTTCTGATTTGCAGCAGCGCAGTGTTTCATCCTGCTTTTCCTGCTGCCTACTGCCGCTCTCTTTAACGCGTTTAAATATTGATACCTGTACCTTTTATCGGGTTCTAGGTAGGCGCCTTCCGACCATTCATTCCATGCGTTGACAAAAACAAATTCCTTTCCGCACTGTTCTGATATATCCATAACCTTCCTAGCCAGTTTTCCAAACCTTCCTGGAGTGCTCCGCGTAACGATCACTCCTTCCTCGTCTTTGCGTGGTGTATTGTCCCATCCGGGAAAAATCCCGGCAAATGTCTTACTGTCGCTTTTTTCAGCCTTCTGTATTATCTTCCTGACTAAATAGGAATAGCTGAACTGATTGTTCACAAACAGTCTGTTTTTAAAACAGCAGCTGTTACTTTTAATACAATTGATATTCTGATTCTTCCAGCCTTCCACATATGCCCTCCATGACTTATCAGCATAAAAAGAGGCCAGCGGCTCAAACTCCATGTAAGCATCATATAATTTCGAAGCACTGTCATAGCCGTATACCGTTTTCATCGCAATCAGGTAAATGCCGTCAAATCCTTGCTCCCGTGCAAGTCTGTTCCAAAGGGCAAACATGCTTCTCCTGCAGTATATATCCTGCGGCATGTAAATGATATATACTGGTCTGTTACCGACCTTGATATACCTTTTATCCCGGAAAAAGTCCAGCAGATAATAAAAATGCTCCTCCCATGCGTCCTCTTTCCCATAGGATTGCTCTAGCAGTATCTGCTTGCCATAATCCGCCCTGTACCACGTTCTCGACCAGGACTGATTCGCCCATATCAGGCAGTAGGGGAAATGCTCTTTCGAAACATCCCTGTACATTTCAATGGGAGTCTCCAACAGCTTTTTGCCCTGAAAATAATAATGGTAAAAACAGAATCCGTAAATTCCCGCTTTCCTGGCCAGTCTGATCTGTTTTTCCAAAATCTTTAAATCAGACAGGTCATAATAATCATCATTCAAAGGCTCCCTCGGCTGGTAATGACCTGGATAATAAGGCCTGCCCCTTCTTACATTTGTCCACTCCGTAAAGCCATTCCCCCACCATTCGTCATTTTCCGGTATCGTGTGAAATTGTGGTAAATGAATTGCTAACATTTTACACGGCATAATAAATTCCTTTCTCTTATTTGCTGATAGTCAGACAACTCCTAAGACTTGGTAATTATTAAAATCTTTCTCCCGCAATACAGTGACAATTTCGTCACAGAATTTTTTCCCTACTGTCACAATTATTCCTATATTTCCGTCGTTAATGATTTCTTTTATATCATAAACGGGCAGGTTTTTAACAAACTCTTGATTCAGCCCTTTTTTATCCGTAACAACAAAACCCTCCGGCATGTATCCCCACATTCTAATCCGATCTACGGCCTTTTTCCCTTCCTCGCCCGCTCCGTAAAGATACACCTTGTTATATTCTGCAAACACAGCCCTCACAATTTCTCTCTGTCTGTCCAGTTCTCTAAGCCGCTGCAAATTTTCAATCTTAAGATTTTCTTTCAAAATGCAGTAAGTTTCCTGCATCTGCTTCTGGACCTTT
This sequence comes from uncultured Lachnospiraceae bacterium, assembly GCA_947175285.1. The sequence continues at coordinate 854 of CAMWMM010000266.1, read as the reverse complement.
AAAATCAGGGATTCGCTGTACTGCGCGCACATAATAACCTCCGTGCTGTAGCCCGCGTCCTGCGCAACATATGCCAAAATACGTTCAATCCCATGGTTTATTGTTCCGTCAGCAGGTAAAGGCTCCTCAGGAAAGTTGTCATAGCTCCAGTTATATTTAAAAAGTTTATATAAGGCATCGACTTTACACCAAAACACTGTGCCTAATGTTATTGGTGATTTATTTATATCAAGCTCACACTTTAAGTCCAACTTTTCTGCCAATTGATTTGTAATTTCAAAATCACTTCCCCATGAACCGGCATACCAATAATCAAAATATTCTCCAATAGGTTTTGGCGGCGTCAAAACACCTGTCTTGCTGTTTTGCAGAAGATTCAAAACATTTAATATGTATTGTTCCGAATTTAAAGTATTGCTCCACAAATTTTCAATCCAGTATTCTGTGTCTGCTTTTAGATACTTATGATTAGACTTTTTATCATGAATAAAGCACATAAAACGTTTTGTTAGAACACGTTCCCTAACAGTAACCAACAATGCGCTAATATCCCTGCCCCTGTTTTCCTTTTTTAGGAAGAATACATTTTTTCTGCCCGATGCATACTCATCAATTTTATTCCACGCTAAAGAATTTGAACTTATAATATAAATATCTATCGCTGCAGGTACATTATCAAGATACGCAAAATACCTTTCTAATGTATCTTCATAATACAAATTTACAGCAATTATCGTATCACTTAGTATATGTTCTGGAACAACATTAATTTCACCGAAATCCGGTATAATATGAATTAAGTTTTTATCATATAATTTGTCCTGTATGTCTGTAACTTATACACATCTCCGCGC